>NZ_JBSUSM010000002.1:0-135386 GCF_054072135.1 Streptomyces kryoterrae
GGCCGACGTAGGCGGCGGCGAGGATGCGTGCTGCGGCGATGAGGAAGACGCCTCCGCCACACGCCGGGTCCAGCACCGAGACGTTGAGGACGTCGGCGGGGTCGTCGTCCAGGTGCAGGTCGGTGATGGTACCCAGGACAGCCCGGGTCAGAGGGTGAGCGATCTGGGGCGGGGTGTACCAGGTGCCGGACGCGCTGCGGGTGTCGGAGGCGAGTAACTGCTCGCGCAGGCTGCCGAGTTCTGCCGCACCCCAGGCGGTGCTGTTGTCGAGGTCCTGGAGGAGCTTGCGGATCCGGTGTGCGGTGTCGACGGGCAGGTCGACGGGCCAGGGTTCGGCGAGCCGGCGGGCGGCGGCGACCGTGTTCACCGCGAGCCGGATGATCTGGCGGTGTCCGTCATCGCCGGGCGCTTCCGCCGCAAGCGATTCCAGGGTGCTTGCGGGGATGTTCATACGGGGGCCGGCCATCAGGAGTTCCTCTCTTGTCGCAGGCCAAAGGAGCGCCGCACCCGCATGAAGGCGGGCACGGCGCTCAGGGGTGGTGCTACTGGAGGGTGGTGCCGGTGACAACGAGGAACTGGTCGCTGCCGAGGTCCATCACGACCTGGACGTCCGTGCCCTGGGCTCGCTGGGCGGCGGCGTACTCCTCCGCCGGCCACGAGCCGCGGGGCCCTCCGGCGGGGAACCGCTCCAGGACGGTGCGGGACTGCACGATGTCCGTGGCCATCACGCGTCACCACCGTTCACGCGCTCGTGGATTACGATCAGCGGGCCGATGGCGTCGGGATTCTCTGCCATGCCGACCCACTGCCCGAGGGCGGTGAAGACCGGGACGGCGTCGGTGCCGGTGTCGAGCACAACGACGTAGTCGCCGTACCTGTCGAGGACCATCTCCTGCAGTGCACGCGCCGGTGCGGCGGCCAAGACCTCCAGAGCGTCGACGCTGAGCCGAGCGGGCTCCGACGGGTTGCCGGACTGGGTGAGGAACCCGGAGACGTGCAGTAGATCACCGGGCTGGATCTCGGTGAGCAGAACGGACGCGATGCGGGCGTTGCCGGTGGTGCAGGACCAGATCACGTCGTCCACGGCCTTGTCGGTCAAAGAGACGACCAGCTGGAACCGGACGGTGCCCGGGGTGTCGCCGGGTGTGGGGACGGTGTCGAGGAAGCCGTCGACGGTGAGGGGCTTGGTGTCCATCAGCCCGCCACCGCCAGGTTGATGGTGCGGTGGGCGGCGTCATACGCGTCCACGACGGCTTTGCGGATCATCCCGGCGTCGGCGACCTGGTGGCCGTGAGCGCGCGCCCACACCCGGATCGCGGCCAGCTGCTCCTTGCCGCGCCCCGTGCTGGTCGGCGCGGGCACGGCGGCGGGGGGAAGGGGACGGCTGCCGGCCTTGACCACGCGCAACGTCTCCTGCGCCTGCTCCAGCTTTGCCTTGAGCTTGGCGACGCGCTCCTCGGCCTCACGCAGGGCGTCGTCGCTCTCGCGGCGCACGGTCAGCTCGTAGAGGTCACTGCAGATCCGGGCGGCCTTATTGCGGATCACGGCGGCCGGATGGATCTTCGCCCAGGCAAGCAGGGCCTCGATCCCGTCACCGTCCACCGGGCCCTCGGACGCCGGATCGGCCGTCTCCGGGGTGTCGGCGTCGGCGCCCGGGGTGGGGGCACCGTTGTCGGTGTACTGGAGGGCTTCGGCCAGTTCACTCTCCGACAGCCCGAGGGTCTCGGAGACGTGCTCGGGGGAGTCGCCGTTGTTGAGCATGGAGGCGGCGGTGGCGGTGAAGGCGTTGGCGGGCATGGAGTCTCCGGGCGTCTGGGTGTCATCGGGGGTGGTGAGGTGGGGGAGCAGGGACACGAGGTCGTCCTCGTCGCAGGGCAGTCCGAGCGCGCCCAGGAGGTCGGCGAGGTCGTCTTTGTCGCGGGCCTGATGGGCGACCACCAGGGAGGCGGCGGCGCTCTAGTCGCCGTCGAGCGGGGTGAGTTCGAGGGCCTCGGCTTCGAGGGCCTCTTTCATGTCGGTGAACACGGGCTGGTCCTCCTACGCAGCGGTGGTGGTTCGGGGCTTGCGCTGCGCGAGGTCCAGGAGCTCGCGGTTGCGCTTCTTCTGTGCGTCGGTGAGCGGCCGGGCCTTCGCGCCGTGGCGGTGCCAGAGCGGGGACGCGGGCGGCTCGGGGTAGGCGAGGGCGTGGTCGACGTCGCGGTCGGTGTTACTCAAGGGAGCCTCCAGGTGGAGGAGTTCAGGCGTGGTCGTCGTCGCGCCGGCGCTTGGACTGGAGGTCGGAGGCGAACCGTCCGAGGCGGGCCTCGGCAGGGTTCTGGCTGATCCAGTCCTCAGCGCACGCCTTGTGCACGGGCTCCCCGTAGTGGGAGCGCATGGGCGTGGGCTGCTCGCACAGCGCGCAGGGGCGGTCCTGCCAGCGGTCGAAATGCTGGGCATCGCGCCAGTCCAGCAAGCCGCCAGGAGCCGGGATCAGACCCGGCTCGAACAGCGGCTTCCTGCCTCGGGGGCGGGTCACGGCCGGAAGGAAGGCAACTGCTGGAACACGCGGGCCACCAGGTCCGGCGAAGGTTTCCAGGCCGGAAGCGCACCCGTGGCGGGCACCGGCAGGGCAAGTTCCTGGACGTCGGCGAGGACCAGGTGCTGCGTGCCGCGCTCCGCCCAGGGACTGGTGCACCGCTCGGGCCCCAGATCCAGGTGGCAGCCGGTGAGACGGGCAACGCCGATGACCGCACCCAGGTGCAGTTCGCGGCCGCGGATCGCGGTGGCGACCAGCGGGTCACGCAAGGCGGGGCGCTCCAGCGCCTTCCCGGCGTGGATCAGGACCCAGCCGCGCCACGGCCAGGGCACGGGCCGGTTCTCCGTGTTCTTCCCTGCGAGGATGCAGGTCGCCCAGGGCTGGCGGATCGTGATGCCGCGAATCCAGTCGCCCTCGGGCAGGGTCGCGATGCTCATGCGGCTCGCCCCCACATCGCCGTGCCCGGGCGGCCCGCGCGCCGGCCGTTGATGGACGGCACCGTCGCGTGCTCCTTCGTGGCGAGAACGGCCCGGCCGGAGTGCTTGCCGTCGTAGAGGGCGGCGTCGGCGGCGCGCTGCGCCACGGCCAGGTCGCGGGTGCCGATCACGTCCAGTGCCGCGGCGCCGACCGAGGCGGCGACGTCCACGGCCTGGCCGCCCTCGAGGACCACCGGGATGCGCAGCATCCGCACCAGCTGCGCGAGGCGGACCTCGCGACGGGCGCGGGGCAGGTTCAGCACGATGGCGAACTCGTCTCCACCGAGCCGGCCGACGGCCGCACCCGGGCCCGCCCATGCGGTGAGCCGGTCGGCGGTCGCCCGCAGCACCGTGTCCCCGGCCGCATGGCTCAGGCGGTCATTGACGTCCTTGAAATGGTCCTGGTCGACCAGGACCACGACGGTGTCGTCGCCGTGGCGGCGCAGGACCTGCCCGGCCTGGGCGGTGTAGGCGTCGCGCCGAAGGAGCCCGGTGAGGGGGTCCTTCTTCGCGGCGGCGAGCTTCCGGTGCAGCGTGAGGGCGTGCACGGTCCAGCCGGTGAGTGGAACGGCGGCGGCGGTCAGTAGGAGTGCGCGCTGCCCGAACCGGGCCTGCACGCGCAGGACGGAGCCCATAATGAGGATCTCCCTCTCGTCTTGTACGGGTTGGGTGGGCCCGGGACAGCCGTCGAAGCCGCCAAGCACGTGCGGCTGTCCCGGGGCGGAGCTACAGGTCGAAGGGCTTGGAGTTGAGCCAGCTGTACGGGCTCCTCCAGGGGCCGGCCTTCGCGGCGGGCCAGTCGAGGTCCCAGCCGGGCCGGTATCCGCAGGCGCCCCAGCCGTCCGGCCGCCCGTGGGGAATCTCAAGTCCGGCCTCCGCCGCAGCGCGTGCCGCCGCGTAGACCTCGTGCGCCCTCTGGACGGCGGCGCTGCGGCTGTCGGCCCGGCCGGTGAAGACGTGCACACCTTCCAGGCCGGGCTGGGCGGTGCTCTTAGTCGGGACGTCGACCTCGTAGTAGGGCAGGCCCATGACGCCCATCTCCTCTCGTTCGTCTCGTGGTTGAGGGGCCACTGCGACCGCCCCGGACCCGGCGGGTAGCGGGGTCGGGGCGGCACAGAATGCGCTCAACAGCGGGGCTACGGGCGCGGACCGACGCCGCAGACGCGGGTGTGGTCGATGATCGAGGCGACGTAGCTGGAAGCCATGAAGGTGCCGGCGTGGTTGATGGCGCCGCGCAGGTCGTCGAGCATGGCGCGCCACTCGGTTTCGTCGGTGTCGAGGATCTTGCGGATCTGGGTGTTGTCGGCTTCCAGCTGCTTGATGCGGCTCCGGGCCTTCTCCAGTTCGCGGATCAGCCACCGCATGTCGTCGTGGGAGTGGGCGACGAACTCGCCCAGCGGCAGCTTGGCGGGGCCGCTGGTGCCGAGGACGGCGATCGGGCGGCCCTGGGTGTCCTCGATGACGCCGGCGTCGCCGGGCCGTTGCCGCCAGCCGTCGATCTGTACGTCCAGGGTGCGGCGTTGGATCGTGTCGAGGCGGTCGGGATCAGTGTCGGTGTCGGTCATGGCGTTCTCCGTCAGTGCTCAAGGTGGATGGTGATCGGCCGCCGGGGGTCCCCGGCCGAGGTGTGGACGGTGCGGCGGTGTGCGGCAAGGCCGGCGCCACCGCCCTGGATCGGGAGGTGCCAGTCCTGGCAGCCGTGCCACCACTCGTCACCGGCCGGGAGTTCGGCCGGGGTGAGCGGGTGCGGGTGTGGGCCGGGTGCCGCCCGGCTCACCCTCCGGCTCCCGCCGTGGCGAGCTCGGAGGCCAGGTGGACCGTGCCGAAGCCTTCTGCGAGCAGCTGCTCGCGGGTGGGCGTCAGCTCATGGAGCTCGCGTACGACATGCGGCGGAACCATGCGGTCGCGGGAGGCGTTCTGTGCCTCCACCATGACGAGCGGGACGTCGAACAGGACGGCCGTGGTGGGGCGTTGCCAGTAGCGGGCGCGGGCCAGCAGTCCGGCTCTCACGTGCGCCATGACGTTGGTGGAGTCGAGGATCGCGTGGAGGTTCCGGGAGAGCCGCGCGTCCAGGAGCAGGTTCTGGATCTCGGCTGCGACCGGGGGTCTGGTCGGCTTCGGAGTCGGTCGCGGCCAGCCGGTAGAGATCGAGGCAGATGCGCCAGCTTGCGGGGTACCGCAGGGCGAAGGTCGACTTGCCGCAGCCGGGCGGGCCGACCAGGGCGCACACGGTGCCGGCGGGCAGGGTCAGCGGGTGCATCGGATCCTTTCAACGGGGCGGCTGGCGCGGTTCGAGCGCGCCAGCCGCCCTCGGGCTATTACGGCCGGGCGTCGCCCCAGGCCCGCAGACGGCGCTAGCTGTCGCAGCCAGCCCCATCGCTGTCGTGGGGGAAGCGGCCTCCGGTGGCGCGAAGGTCGTTGAGGACCTGCAGGAGGTCGAACTCGCCGTCCAAGACGGTGTCGATGTAGCCGTTTCCGCAGGTGCAGGGCGCGATGAGGGTGAGGACGTCGCGCTCCTGGTCGCCGTCGCTGGAGTGGTGTAGCCACAGGCCGCCGTCCAGGTAGGCGACGGCGCTCGGCTCCAGTCCGGCCCCTTCGTGGGCGGGGTGGCCGCTCCAGCCGTCGTCATCCAGGGCCTTGCCGAGGGTGTCGGGGTAGGCGTTCCAGACGTGGTCCAGGGCTGCCGTTTCGGCGTCGTCGCGCTGTTCGTCCTCGCCCTGCACGCCGATCTGAAGAGCGATGTCGAAGAGGAGGGCGAGCGGCGAGTCCGCGCCGGCGGCGATGGTGGGCGGGGTGAGGGTCTCGGTCATGTGCGGCTCCTTCGGGGTTCCGGAGCGACCGGGCTGTCCGGTCCTCCGTGCGGCCCCGGCCAGCGCTTGTCAGCTGGTCGGGGCGGCACGGGGATCCGTCAGAACGGGGTTCGTCGTACGGGACCGTGCGGCGGGGCAGAACCAGCAGGCCTGCCGCGGCCCGGCGCCCGCGCGATGCTGGTGGCGGTTGGTGAGGACGCCCGCATCGGCCACTCCAGCCAGTTCGTCCTCGATCTGCTGGAGGGCCTCGCTCAGGCGATGGTGTGGATAGGTGCGCGGCGGGCTTCGCGGACGGGTCCGACGGCAGGGTTGAGGTGGGCGGCGAGGCGCTCCAGCTCGCAGGCCTGTGCTTCGCCGTCGTCCCACCGCGTGTGGTACTGCTCCAGGGCTGGTGCTGTGAGCCGGGACAGGGACTCTTCGGTGCGGAATTTTTCGACGCGTCGCACGCCCGGCCGCAGCATCTGCGCGGCATGTACGAGTTCGTGAATGACCGTCTTGTCGACCTCAGCCGGATCGGTGAGGTGGGCTTGCGCGTTGGCAACGCAGAGAATCCGGTCCAAGCCGTACAGGGTGCACCCGTACAGACCGGCGCCGTCTTCTTCGCCGGCGAGACGGCGGGTGAAGTAGGTGTCGGTGACGAGGAGTTCCACCCCGCGCAGGCACGCACCCATCTCGCTCTCGACAAGGTGGGCGGCCTGGTCGGCGATGGCGCACACCCGGTCCAGGACTGGTTGGCGGGCCGGGCCGATGGCGTAGGCGTTGACCTGCACGGGGGATTCCTTTCGGGGGGTTCGGGAGCGACCGGGCTGTCCGGTCTGCTGTGCCGTCAGAACGGTGGTTCGTCGTACGGGGCGGTGCGGCGTGGCAGGAGGCGGAGGGACAGCTCGTGCCACTCTGCCCAGCACCCGCAGGTCTCCATATCCGGGTTCGGGCCGTTGGTCCACCAGCCGCCCGCGCCCCGGCAATGGGGGCAGTTGGGGCGGGGGAGCGGCTCCAGCCAGATGCCGTGCCGGGAGCAGGTCAGCCTCCAGTGGCCGGCCTCGATGGCGACGGCCGCCGCCGCGGCCGTGACCGGCACGGCGACCAGCAGCAGGGCCGTGGCACGCAGGCGGCTGACGGTCACGTCAGCGGGATCGCGCGGCAGAGGCCGGCGTGCTCGTTGGCCTTCTCCCGGATGGTGAACAGGTAGTCCTTGTCCGGGCACCGTGAGGTGTCCTTGCAGCCGAGGCAGTCCCAGCGGTGCTTGTCGGAGCCGCGGCCGGAGGGGATGACGTCGACGTACGAGCCGCCGACCGTGATGAACCGGATCTGCAGGCCCTTGGGCCTTTCGGGCTCGGTGAAGGCGGAGGCGATGGGTGCGGTGCGCATGGGCGGTCGTCCTCTCGGATCAGGCAGCCAGCAAATGCTTGGCTGGGGAGGTCATGACGGTGTCGGGGCTGGGCTCGAAGCCGTGCCGGCACGGGTCGCAGCAGCCCTGGCGGCGTAGCGGAAGGCAGTAGTAGTACCGGCGGCGACACCGGGGACATGTGCTCCTGGCGGCCATCGCCTGGTCCAGGGCCCACTCCTGAGCGAGCGTCGGGACGCGTTTGGGCTTGGCCAGGTCGACGCGGAGCAGGAAGCCGCGGGTGGGATGACGGCAGGACCACTGCGGCCGGGTGGCGCACAGCTTGCAGCGAAGGATCGCGAACGGGCCCTCGTTGCCACCGGGGCTGAGGCCCATGTCCCGCAGCTGGCGCCGCGTGACCAGGCCTTCGGGAAGATCGCTGCGGTCAAACTCGGGCAGTGTCGCGTCGCTGCGCGGCACCCGGTTCGACTCTCGGCGGCGCCTCTTCCGGCGGCGCGGCATCACCTGCTCCAGGCGCCGGGCAGCCGGTCGGGGCGGTGCGGGTAGCGGGGGCCGGGACGCTGCGGGCGGGGCCGGCCGATCCGGCGGCGCGGGCGAGGGATGAGCACGAGCAGTTCCTCCAGTCGTCGGTGGACAGCGCTGCGCCCCGCCGACGTCGTGCTGGTGTCGGCGGGGCGCAGCAGGTGGTGCGGCTGGGTTATGCGGCGAGGCCGTGTGCCGTGCGCGTGGGGTGCTCACCGGGCGTGGCCGGGGCGGGCGTGGTGTGGCCCGGCCGGGGCGTCTCCGGCTGCTGCTGGGGGGCACCGTGCAGGTGGGTGGCGACCAGGTAGCCGATCAGCAGCCCGGTGATGCCGAAGACCTTGTGGCGGTTGACCTTCCACCAGGTCGGAGCCGGGGGCTCGGTGAGCACTCCTATGACAGCCGGGGCTTTCGCAGCCAAAACGGGGTCTCCTTCTCGCTCGGGGGGCGGTGGGTGCGGCCAGGCGGCCTGTCCGGTCCTCGCCGACCCCGGGGCGGGGCGGGCGAGGGCCAGGCAGAGCGTCAGGTCAGCGGGCGGTGCGGAAGAGGCGGGCGCCCCACGACCGCAGCCGGTCGACGCGGGTGGGGTGGGTGTGCCGCCAGGCGGTGGGCCACACGTCGTGCTCGGTGGGGAAGGAGCGGGACGCGCCACACGTGCACGTCCAGGCGTACGGCTCGGGGCGGGTGTCGTCGCGGGTCGCGGTGATCTTGGCCCTGGTGCCGTCGTGGCTCCCGTGGAAGGTCCCGACCCAGAACTCGGTCTCCTCCAGCTGCGGCTTCATCAGGTTCCCTTCGTGCGCGGTGATGGTGCTGGACAGGACGGAGCGGGGGTCAGCGCTGGAGCGGGTGGACGTTGTCGGGCCCGAGGTCGTCGCCCGCCGGGGTGGGGGCGGGGATCGTGGCGTGCAGGTGGAGCGCGGGGCTGAACTGATACTGCGGCGGGTGGTTGTGGACGATGGGCCGCAGGGTCAGTCCACGCAGGGCGAACATGCTGGCCAGTGCCCACATGAGGGCGGCGAGCCCGGTGGCGGCGGCGCGGCCTCCGGCCGGGGAGGCGGACCAAACCATCGCCAGCGTTACGCAGCCGAACAGCGCCCACGCGATGCGCGCCCCGGAGTTGCGGAGGAAGCCGCCGATGAGGGCGAGCAGTCCAGTCAGCTGCCAGAAGGCGTACAGGGCGGCCGGGGCCACGGCGAGGTGGTCGGCCTGGTCGGCGAGGAAGAGCCGGATGGGGTGGTCGACCGTGCCCCACAGTCCGCTGCCGTCACCGGCGCTGGTGGCCGGGATGGCGGACAGGCCCTTGAGCGTGACGGAGGCGATGTCGCCGGCGGCGTCCACCATCATGACGATGAGGCTGAGCCCGCCGAACAGTCCCGCCGCCTTGATCCAGATGGCGACCTCGTGCCAGCCGGCGTGCCGGGCCCGGAAGACCTCATCCCACCGCTGGTAGAGAAAGCCGCCCTCCTCCCAGGACTCCTTCCACGCGGCGCGCAGCCGCGCGAGCCGCCTGGTGCCGTGCTTGCCGTCCAGCTCGAGGACCGGCGGCGGAGGCATCTGGTCCATCAGGTCGAAGAAGGACGGGGTGTCCTGGCCGTTGACCGGCTTGTCGTTGTTGGGCATGGCGTAGTTGCTCCTTCGGCGAAGGGATCGGTGGGCGGTGCGGGCTGGCCGGAGCCGGTCAGTGGATCTCGTTGCGGGTGCGGGCGAAGAACGCCCCGCGCGTGGTGCTGTTGTTGTGGATCTCGGTGCGGTGGGTGACCGGACCCTCGAAGACGTTCTTGGTGACGGCGGAGCGCGCCTTGCTGATCGCGCCGCCGATGGCGGTGGCGGCCATGGCCAGGCCCGCGAACGGCAGGGTGACCATGAGGACGGCGTTCAACGTGACGGAGGCCAGGCCCTGGAGCACGAGCCAGGCACCGCAGCCGATGCCGGTGACGCCGGCGCCCACGCCGATGGAGGCCACCGCGATCCCGGCCGCCCAGGCCGGGACGATCCGGTGGTCGGGCTGTGGCACGGGCGGGGTGGTACCGAAGGGCGGCGGCTCGGTGTCGTCGCGGAATGCGGTGGGGTGGTGGCGTACGGGGTTGCTCGCCCAGTTGTCGATCAGGCGGCGGGCTTCGGCCGCGGCCTCGGACTCGGGCATGCCGTGCTGAGTGTTCAGGGGGTCCATCGGTCTTCTCCGATCACGCGGGAAGGGGAGCGCCCTCCCGGCCGTGGTGGCCGGGAGGGCGCGTAGGGGAGTGGCCGCGCGCAACGGCGAAGGGCGTCGCCGGAGTTGTCCGGCGGCGCCCTTAGGCGTTGCGTGGCAGGTGAGTTGAGGCTGGCGGGTGGGTAGTCACCGCACCTGCGCCCCGGGCATCCTCGATCCAACGGGCGCGGGGAAGGGGATCGGGTGGAGTTCGTCTTCGAGTGCGGGTGGTGCGGCGGGGACAACTTCTTCGTGGGCAGGCAGGTCGGCTTCTGGGCCGACAAGTGGGAGGTGCCCTCGGAGTGGGACTGCCGCTTCTGCGACGGGCTCAACTACACGCACGACCCGCCGTGGACCGAGGCATAGTTCAGAAGCTGGAGATCAGTCCGGCGAGCGAGGCGAGGCCGCTGTTGATGGCCGGGGCCAGGCCGGTCGCGGCGAGGGTGAAGCCGAACAGCGTGCAGGCCAGCATGGAGCCGACACGCACGTAGCCGCCCTTGAGCAGGACGACGACGATGATGCCCAGCAGCACGGCGGCGGAGATGGAAAGGGCCACGGCGAGTGGTGCCTCCTTCGGGATCGGATCGGGTGGGGCCGGCCGTGCTCGGGCGGGCCGGCCCCACCGGTGACGGGTCGGGAGAGGGTCAGGCGTTGTTGAGGCTCTTGATGGCCTCCAGCGCCTGGCGGGGCGAGGTGATCTGCTCGGAGCGGCTGCTGCCGGACTTGGCGCCGCGCTTGCCGCCTCCGCCCTTGCCTCCGCCGCTTCCGCCGCGTCGGCGGGAGCCGCCGTCGTCGTCACCGTCGTCCTCGTCGGGCTCGGGCCAGAACTCGCCGGGCCGTACGGGCTCGTTCCAGTCGAACCACAGGCCGCGCTTCTCCAGCTCGCTGATCTCGTGGTCGGTGAGGTGGTTGACCTCGTCCGGGAACAGGTTGGACAGGTCGGTGTCGAAGTCCGCGTACAGCGACCGCATAAGGACCGCGCGGCCGTTGTCGAGGACCATGACGGCGACGCCGCCCGTGCTCACCCCGTTCTCCGGGTCGGCCTCACCCTTCATGGCCCGCTCGATCGCGGAGCCCTCGTTGCGGGAGTAGCGGGCCGGGATGGTCGGCACGTCGTAGGCGTTCTCCATCGTGCCCTCCGCAGCCTTGCGGGTGGCACCGGGCGAACCCATGTTGAAGATGGTCGGCCTGCTGTTCTGCCGCAGGTTGTCCTTCATCTCGGTGGAGAACCCGTTGTGCGCGAACGGCGACTGCCCGGCCGGGTTGAAGCCGATCCCGTACTTGAGGCCGGTGACGGTGAGGTCGTCTCCATCGGTCTGGATGAACTCGCCGTACAGGGCGTCCTGGGCTGCGGTCATGAACTCATCGCCGTACACGTTCAGCTGCCGGTAGGGGCAGCGGGAGTCGCCCGGCTTGTAGTCGTGCGGCTGGCCGTCGTGCGGCCAGGGCATCTCCGCCCTGATCTCGCACAGCGCCTTCGACGCGCGCAGCGAGCGGGCCATCCACAGCGCGTTCGAGCCCTGGCGGTCGATGTACTTCCCGAGCACGGTGGTCTTTTCGTCCTTGCGGACGGTGGAGAGCCACACCACCTGGCCGTCCAGGGACTGAGCGGCCATGTTGATCGCGAAGAACTGCGTCTTCCCGGACCGGGACACCCCGAGGATGAGGCCGTGGGCTGCGGCGTTCTTGTCGTGCTGGTACACCATGCTCTTCACCGGCTGGCCGGTGATGGTGAACCCGCACACGTACATGCCCTTGGCGTCCGGGGTGAGCAGTTCCCGGGTGGCGGGGAAGATCGCGCTCAGCGGGGGCTTGTCGAACGCGCTGATGAGGAACTCGGTGCCGTCGATGAGGACGAACACGCAGGAGTCGTCCTCGGGCAGGCCCAGGCCGCGGCAGACCTTGGCCAGGTCGATGCGCGGAGTCTCCGTGGCATCGGCCATCCTCGCCCGGTAGAACGTCACCCCGCGTACGTCGTCGCGGCTCTTGTGGATCAGTTCGGAGCCGGGGGCACCGCCCTTGGGGGAGCCGACCTTGTCCGTCCAGCGCTCCTGGGGGGTCGGCTTGGTGCGCCGGCGCAGGTTGGCGTCGGGGGTGATGCGGGCCTCCAGCCAGCCCGGCCCGCCCTGTCGGCCGGGCTGCATCGCGACGTCCGCCAGGACGACGTCGCCGGCGTGCACGCCGAACGGGGCGGCGACGGCGGCCTCCGTGAGGCCGGTGATCGGCCGTCCGGGCTCCGAGGCGCGCAGCAGGATCGTCATGTCGTTCCGCATGCCGGGGTGCCGGGTGGCCTTGACGATGTGGGTGCGGGCGGGCATCCCGGCCTGCTCCCACAGCACCCTGGCGTCGCGGGTGAGCAGGTCGGCGCCGTCGTCCGGCTGCGCCACCGACTCCTCGATGGCTTCGGCGGGTACCGGCTGGGGGGCCGGGGCCGCGACGGCGGGACGGTGGCGGCGGCGGGCGTGCCGGGAGAACGGCATCACCAGGTAGCCGGCCGCCGCCCATCCGGCGGCGAGCAGGGCGTCCATCCAGTACGGACCCCAGCCGGTGGTGGTCTTGGCGGCGACGTCGACGGCGGCGGCCAGGACCAGCGGGGACCAGCGCAGGATCTTGCGTCCGGCGCCGTGCTCCTCGCTCTTGGCGGCGAGGAACCAGCCGCCGATCCCGGCGGCGCCGGCCAGCTGCACGACCTGGTTGACGGGGTGGTCGGGGTAGATGTTCGGAGCCACGGCCAGCACGGGCGCGGCGAGGGTGTAGGCGAGGCGTTCGAGCGCGACACTGCGCGGCGTGGTCACCGGCTTCTCCTTCGGGAAACGGGACGGGCGGCCCCGCGGTTGTCGCGGGGCCGCCCGTGGCGGGGTGGGTGGGGGAGTGGGTGTCAGCGGTTGAAGAACCCGGGCCTGGGGGTCTTCTCGGGCCGGTTGGAGCGGATTTCGTCCAGCGCGCCGTAGAGCTTGGAGTGGGTGCGCTTGGTCTCGTGGGTGAGGTCGGCGGTCTCCTGCGTGGTGTCGTGCAGCTTGCGGACCTCGACGGCGGCGCCGCCCAGGGCGACGGCCACCAGGTTGGTCACCTCCACGAACTTGCCGTCCAGGCCCGCGTTCTCGATGTCACGGGCGGCGTCCTCGGTACGGCCGGCGTTGGACCGCATGCTGCGCTGCAGCGATACGAGCTCGAGGACGGAGTCGTCCATGGCCTTGCCGAGCCTGTCCAGCTTGGCCTGGACAGCCTTGTAGCGGTTGTCACCGTCGGCCGGCACGGGTGCCGCAGCGCTGGGGCGGGGTGCGAGGTCGCTGCTCATCAGCGGATGTCCCTTCCTGCTTCTAGTCGTGGTGAGCGGCGGCCGACACGTACTTCAGGCCCGCGTCTTCCTTGGCGGCCATGTCCTCGCCGTACACGCGAGCGACCCCGGTGGCCGCGACCCTGGCGGCCTCCTTGGCCACGCCGCACTGCTCGGCACACCGTTCGGCCTGCTGCCTCATCAGACCGGCGGAGTCGGCGAGGTTCGAGATCAGCTCGGTGACCGCAGTGCTGACGTTGTGGTCGCCGACCAGATCGGCGGCCATCTCCCGCAGGGCTTCGGCGACCTTGCCGAGCGCCTCCGCCAGGGCCTCCGCCCGCTCCTGGTCGGAGGCGGCCCTGATAGCGATGTTCACCATCTCCATCAGGTACTCGTCGAACGTGATATCCGTCCGGTGCTGGGCGCTGAGATTGCCCTGCCCGGACGGCTTGCTGACCTGCGCGCTGCTCACGCTGCTCCCTTCCGTGCTGGTCGGCCGACTGGTGCCGGGCCGCGCGGTGTGACGTTCCGGCGCGGGCGGCAGGCCCCTGACGCCGGTCGTCATCGCCGCGGGCTTGTCGGGGACGATGTCCGCGTCGACGATGTCGTCGTCGCCCTTGGCGGCACGCTTCGGCGGGCGGGTGTCGTGCTCGGGCCACTCCACCGTCGGGGTGGGATCGTCCGGCCCGAACGGGCTGTCCGCCGGCCGCTCGCGCCGCCCCGTCCGGCGAGTACGGCGCGGGCCACGGGTGCGGCGACGCCGTCCGGCCCGGCCGGTGCCGGCGGTACGACGGCGCCGGAACCCGCGGCGCTTCTTCGAGCCGCCAGACGCCCCGTCACCAGCCTTGCCGTCCTTGGCGGACTTCCCGTCCTTGGCGTCGGTGCCCTTGCCTTTGGAGTCCTTGTCCTTGGTCAGGCTCACCTTCTCGGTGCCGGCCGCCTTGGCGGCCTTCGCGTCGGCGGCGGCCTTCGCGTCGGCACGGCGCTTGTCGAAGCGGCGCTGGACTTCCTCGCCGACGGCCTGGCCCAAGGTGGTGCGACCGGAGCCGGCCGACGCCGCGGCTTCCCGCTTCGCCTTCCGCGCCTCCCCCCGCTCCGCCTTCTTGGCCCGGCGGTCCTCCCATTCCTTCTGCCGGTTGGCGCGGGCCTGGTCGCGGTTCTTGGTCCGGTCGGCGACGCCGGCGGTGTGCCCGGCGCCGCGCCGCTCCTGCCGCCCGGCCTGCCGGGTACCGGCGCGCTCCTGACGGCCGCGGGCCCGCTCCGCACGGGCGCCGGACGCCGGGCCGTTCTGGCCCCGGCCGCCGTCGCCCTTCGAGCTGCCAGAGCCCGTCTGGGAGCCTTTCGAGCCCCCGGATGCCCCGTTGCGCCCGGAACCGGCTGCGCGGCCACCAGAGCCCGTCTGAGAGCCCTTCGTGCCGCCCTTGCCGCCCCCGGTCGACCCGGACCCCGAACGCCCGGCGCTACCGCCGGAGTTGGACCCACGCGAGGCCGGCCCCTTCGAGCCGGAACCCGAGTTGTTGCGGGACGGACCGCTGCCGCCACCGCCGCGCGGGGACCCACCGCCACCGCCGGCCTTCGAGCGGCCTTTGTCCGCCCCCAGGCCGGAGCCGGACGACTTCGTGCGGTCGGCGTCGGCCTTTCCGCGCGCCGCCGCCTTGTCGCCCTTCGCTTTCATCATCGCGGCGTGGAGCTTTCCGTTCTGCTCCATCATCGCGACTTCCTGCGCGGTGCGGCCCTCCAGCAGCGCGGCCTTCCTCGCTATTTCAGCCTCACGGAAAGGCGCTTCGCTTTCATGATTTGTCCGCGCCATTTCCAGCCGGTATTCCAGCCAGTCACCGAGACGGTCAGCGAGAGAACGCGGCTGTTCGTATTCACCTTCCTCGTATTCACCGTCATCTTCACCGGCTTCCGGCGCCGTAATGCCTCCGGACCGCAGGGCTGCCGACGGGTCCGGAGCGGCCGGAATTACCGGCAGTTCCATCGTCGTCTCTTCCGGCGACTCCGGCGGTGCTGGGGGAATGTCTTCCGGCGGCGGAATGGTGTCGCCGTAATCCGGGATCGGCGGTGGCACGTACGTGGAATCACCGCTCCAGGGGCCCTGGACCAGGGTCCCGGTGCCGTCCTCATCGGACACGGTGCGCCTCCCTCCTGTGACTTGACAGAGCGTGGGGTCTTGTGTGCACGCGTGTGCACGTGCACGTGTGCACGCTTTACACGCGCGAGGCCCCGCCGGAGCCCGGCGGGGCCTTCGCTGGTGACGGTCAGTTACGCGGGGGGTGCTTCGCCACGACCTGCTCCGCGTACTGCAGCAGGTCGCTCCAGATCCGTCCGTTGCCCTCCACCCGCTGGTCCAGCGCCGTGATGAACAGGCGGCAGATCAGCGCGAATCCGGAGTAGACGTCGCCGCGACCGGCTTTGACGTCCTTGGCCATTCGGGATCGTGCCAGGCGGAGCCAGAATTCCATCAGCCCCGCCTCGCCGCGAGATTCGCGGGCTTTCGTCGCCTCTTCCTTCAGCCAGTTCTGACGCCGTTCAATGGAACGTTCGGCACTGCTGAGGGGGCGGTTCACGCCGACTCCCGGTTACCCAGGTCGTAAATCGACGTAGGAGCACTATAGCCCGGATTCCGGCTCTGCGCACCCTGCTGCGGAGAATTGGGTGCGGCCGGAAGCTGCTGCGGGTTCTTCTTCCGCTGCCTTTCCAGCTCTTTCTCCTTCCTGTCCTTGGCCGTATTCACAACGGCCTCGTCGTGGGAGCGGCGCTTATAGGCGCTCTTTTCCAGGCCCCCGGTGAGGTTGTTCAGGTTCTTGAGCACGTCCCCGAGGGCCTTTTCGACGGGCATCGCGCGAAGCCTCGCGTGGTACCAGCGGTCGCCCTCCACGTGCGTCTCGCGCAGGTGCACGCGGGTCTCGATCGCGAGGGTCTCCAGGTTCTTGCCGATGTCCAGCAGGACCCGCTGAACGTCGGCCAGGTACCGGGCGGTTGCCTCCGGGCTCTGCGCGACGTCGCGCAGAGGGGAGTGGTTCGGGTCGTTGCTGTTCATGCGAGAAGACCTCCAGGTCTCGGGGTTGGGGAACGGGGGAATCCGTGATCCCCGAGGCTGTTGCGCGGGGTTGGGCGGTAGTCGGAACGAACCTCGCCCGCACCGCATCCCGAGTGGGGCGCGGTGCGGGCGAGCGGCCTGCCGGCCGTGGCCGTCACCGGTCCGCGCTCGGTGGGCGAGCGCGGGCCGGTGACGACCATGAGCGGCAGGGGTTCTGCCAAGGGGTGAGCGCCTGAGCGCTCACCGGGCGCTCACCTACGCGCCCGGGGCGGCCTTTTCGACCTGCTCGCGCAGGCGCTGAGCGGTCGGCCGGGAGACCGGCTTGTCGGACAGGCCCGCCTGGGTGAGCGCGTCGCGGATCTCCGTCCACTCGGGACGGCGCCCGAGCTCGGTGTAGAGCAGGCGGATGCGTGCGTGGCGGCGCTCGGTCAGCGCGTCACTCTCGCTGCGCGTAAGAGCGCCCTCCGCTCGCTGAGCGTCTCCGTCCTCCGTGGCGCGCTCACTCTCGTGAGCGCCGGAGGTGAGCACCGGGCGCTCACGCTCGCCGCGTACCTCCCCGGAGGTGAGCGCGCTCACGTCGGGGTGAGCGTGCTCGGTTTCCTCCGCTCGCTCGATGGTGTGAGCGTCCTCGGGGGTGAGCGTGTCGGCGAGCGCGGCGGGCAGTTCTCCGAGCTTGAGCGTCATCCGCTGCTCCAGCGGAGCCTTCCAGCGCCACAGCAGACCGTGCTCTTCCTTGAGCTGCGCTCGCAAGTAGGTCTGCTCCTGGAGGCGGGTGAGCGCCTCCTCGTAGGAGGTGATCTCCCACAGGATCATCCGGCGGCGCAGCCGGGCGGTGGGGATCGGAGCGAGGATCCAGCGGCTGCGGCGCACCGTCTCCATCCGCTTCTTGCCGGTGACCGCGCCGATCCTCGTGGCGTACACGTGGGAGGCGATCTCCGAGAAGACGACCCACAGCAGCGTGAGAGCGGCGTGCCCGAGGCGGCCGGACATGCTGTCGGAGGCGTGCCAGTTCAGGTAGACGGTCACCGCCGTCAGCGCCCTCGGCACCCACCGGATCCAGCGCAGTTCCATGCCCATGCGGATCAGGACCAGGCTGGCGCCGGTGAAGGCGGGGATGGAGACGTCGATGCCGACCGGCAGCAGCCACGGCCACTCCCAGCCCCACCCTGCCGCCTTGGTCTCCAGCGCGGTGTAGGAGGACAGCAGACCGATGGTGGAGACGGCCGCGGCGGCCAGCACGATCGCGACGACACCCACCAGCTCCCCTCCGGACAGCGGCGGTACGCCGCCGGCGGGCCGGGCGTCGTTGCGTGCCTTGCGGCGGGCGGCGCGCGACTCGGTCCGGATCTCGCGGCGCCGGGCCCGCTGCACGGTGCGCTGCGTCGCCGCCTCCAGGACGCGTTCGCCTTCGGCCCGGGCCTGGGCAGCGGCGATCTGGTCGGCGGTGGCCTTCTCGACTGCCTCCCGGGCCGCCATCGCGTCGGCATCTGCCTGCTCGCGCAGCCGGGCGATGTCCTTGTCGACACCAGCCCGCAGCTCCTCAGCCGTGGCACGGGCGTCGGCCAGGGCGCGGTCGGCGTCCTGACGAAGGCCGGCAGCCACCTTCTCGGCTCCGGCCCTCACCTGCGCAGCCTGGCCGTCCGCGCTCTCACGCATCCGGTCGGCGTCGGTCCGTGCCCGCTGAAGGACGTGTTCGGCGTCCGTGGTGGCGCGGGTGCGGGTCTCGCTCGCGGTGCGGTCCGCGTCGGCCAGCAGCTCGGTGCGCTGCGCCTCCGCGTCCGCGCGGACGGTGACCGCGTCCCGATCGGCGGCGGACCGGAGTTCACCGGCGGCCATCCTCGCCTCGGTGACGACGTCGTGCGCCTGGCGGCGCGCGTCGGCGAGAACCTGGTCGGCCCTGCCGGTCGCGGCCGTGGTGAGGGCGTCGGCCTCCGAACGCGCGTCGGCGAGCAGCTGCTCCGCCTTCGCTTCGGCGTCGGCCAGGACCTGGTCGGCGTCGGAGGCTGCGGTGGTCACGGCGGCCGCACGGACCTGGTCCGCGTCGGACTGGGCGTCGACGAGGATGCGGACCTGCTCGGTCGTGGCCGCCTCGGTGATCGAGGCGGCCTCCGTACGGGCCGCGTCCAGCAGTTCGGCGGCGCGCTCCCGGCCGTCGGCGAGGATCTGGGCGGCGTCGTCGGCGGCCAGGTCCCGGAGGTCGGCGCCGCGGTCGGCGGCGTCGGCCAGGAGCGGGTCGGCCTCCGGGTACACCGCCAGAGCGGCGGCCTCGAGGGCGGGGGCTTCGGGCACGGCGGCCTGGACGGGAACGGCCACCGCCGTCGTCGCCTGGGTGCGCCCGCCGCGGGGCTTCGGCGTCGTCGCGGGCTGGCGCCTGCGGCGAGGGGTCTTGGTGTTGGCCACGGGGATGTCCTTTCTTCCGGGCGCCTCCGTACAGAAGGGGCACCGTGGATCAATGGCGGTCGGTAGGGTCGTGACCAGGCCCTCCGGGACCCCGGCAGCTCAAATGCCGGGGGCTCGGAGGGCCGTTGCGCGAAGGGCGGGGGTCAGCTCCGGTCGAGGTCGATCCCGACACGGGCTGTTCCCTGACTGGGACGTGCAAAAGACCGGCAGCCCGTTGTGCGGGCGTCCGGTTGGTGGCGGTGCTGTGGGGCGGGCTCGAAACTGTCCGTGGCTCCCGCCGGGCGGGAGCGAAACGGGACTGCCCGACTCCCCGTCACCGCCCGACCCAGCCACCAGGGTTCGGCGGCCGGTGCGAGCGGATCAGGCAGTCGTCAGGCCGTGATCGCGAGAGGACGGTGCGGGTCGATGATCCGGCCGTCGGGGAGCAGTTCGCCGGTGTCGTCGAAAACGACGACGCCGTTGCACAGCAGGCTCCAGCCCTGCTCCGGGTGGCCGGCCACGACGCGGGCGGCCTCCGCGGCCGGGCTGTCGGCCGACGGACAGCGCGGCGTGTGCGTGCACAGCGAGTCCGGCAGCAGGGTGGTGCCGGTACCGTGCGTCGCGGTGTCGAGCGGGGTGGTCGTCGTGCCCATCAGGGCCTCCCTGGGCTGTCGGTCCGGGCTGTCCGGCTCCCCGTCACCGCCCGTCCCGGCCGCCAAGGTGCAGCGGTCGGTGCGAGCGGATCAGGCAACTGTCAGAACGGATCAGGAAGCGGCACGAGCGCGGTTGCGGACAGTCCGCTGGCGGGCGGCGCGGCGCTTGATCCGGCGGCGCTCGTCCTCGGACAGCCCGCCCCAGACACCGGAGTCCTGGCCGGACTCCATGGCCCACTGCAGGCACTGCTCCATGACCGGGCAGCGGCGGCAGACGGCCTTGGCTTCTTCGATCTGAAGCAGTGCCGGGCCGGTGTTGCCGATCGGGAAGAACAGTTCGGGGTCCTCTTCGCGGCAAACAGCGTTATGACGCCAGTCCATTACGTCCTCCGTGATGGGGGGGTGGGCAGTTCGGGGTGACGAGCCGAGCCGCAGGGGCGGGCAGAAGGTGATCCCGCCCCTGCGGCGGGACGTGCTACTTGCTGCCGGCGACGTGGCAGCGGATCTGCTTGCCGACCGGTGAGGGAGCCGAGTCCCAGCCGGGCGCCAGCATGTCCAGCAGACCCAGGCCACGCCCGGACTCTGCGATGTCGCTGTCCATCGCCACCGTGTTGCGGCGCGGCAGCAGGTCCGTGGCGGGGTCGTGCACGTTCACCTGGATTCCGAGTCCGGTGGCGTACACCTCGATGACCAGCGGCACGTGATCACCGCAGGCCCGCAGGGAGTTGCCGAGCAGTTCCGAGACGACCCACTGGGCGGTGTCGGCGGTGTCCTGGTCGGCTCCGTGCGCCAGCGGCACCGACGCGGTCAGACCGCGCACGAGGCTGAAGGCGTCATCGGAGGCCGTGATGTGGGCGACGAACCCACCTTCACGGTGACGCAGGTAGCGGCCGGGGACGGAGGCCGGGAGCGCCGGCGGGTCCGCAACCATGGTTCCGGTACCGAAGACGGTGAGCGTCGTCACCGTGACCCACCGCCCTGGCCGCCCTGGCGGGCCCGGCGCAGCGCTTCGTCCATGTCCGGGTCGCTGTCACCCTGCGCACCGAGCGGGGCGAGGGATGTCATCATGTAGCTCAAGGTTGTTGTCCTTTCGCGAGGGGATGGCCTGCTGAACGGCCTCGGGGCGCAACCCGGGGCCGCTCGTTTTGACTGCTAGTACGAGCAGCCACGGCCTCCGGCCGACCCGAGGTGATCGGGTCGGCCGGAGGCCGTGGTCGTTCGTCCAGGCGTCAGCCCTGAGCGGCGTCGCGGGCGTCCATCTCCGCGTTGAACTCGTCGTAGTCGGCCTGGTCCAGCGCCTCGTACGTCGCGTACATCTCCTCCAGTTCGGCCTGCTCCTGGTCATGTACGGCGATCCGGGCCTCGAAGGCGTCCATCGTGGTGTCCTTCCTGGTCAGTAGTCGTGATGGGCTACCGGCGGAGTTGCTCCACCTTCGTCGCGAGCATCGTGATCGCGCTCATGAGGTCGGCCCGTTCCCAGTCGTTCAGTTGCGGACCGTCGGCCTTCTGCGGGCTGAGGGGATGCAGCATCGCCACCAGCGCGTCGTGGACACGCTGGATGTCGGTCCGGCGAACCGAGTCGGCGGTCAACACCCACTGGAGCTGGCGGAGCCGCCACAGTCCCTGCTCCCGCTGCTCCGCCAGCTCCTCCCGGAGCGTCAGCCCTACGCGGCGGGCGGGCTCGGTGCGCTTCTTGTGCGCGACCAGGTGAGCGAGCCGACCGCCGTCGGCGCAGCGGTCACGGCCGGACGGGGCGCAGGTCGCGCAGCCCTTGTTGTGGGCCTCGTACAGCTTGACCGCGGCCGTCTCGTCCAGGAGCGGCGCGACGATCTGGGTGATGGCCGGGACGACGGCGGTCTTCGGCTTCCGTGTGACGCGGTTGGAGCGGCGACCGTCGGTCTCGGCAACGCCTTCCGTCAGACGCTGCCACCAGCGCTCGATGTCCACATCGAGGACGACCAGGCGGTGGCTGCCGGGGCAGCGGCTCGGGTCCTCAGCGCCGGCCTCTTCCATGTGGTGCGGGACCAGCTTCGGGCGCAGCGTCCCGGGCTTGTTGATCGGCACCCAGGTCCGGCAGCTCGGGCAGACCAGCGAGATGCAGGCCGGCCGCAGGTCGTACTCGTGCGGCCGGAGAGTGGAGACGGAGAGTGCGGGAAGGGCGCTGACGGCCCGGGTACGGGTCCGGCGCAGTCGCTTCCGGGCGGCATGTTCAAGAGTCGGTACAGACATGCGGAGCTCCTCGTGTGCGGAGGGACGGGGGGTGCATCGCGGGTGCTCTCTCCGCCCCCCAGGCCACACGGCGAACCGGCGTCCTGCAGGACAGACAACGCATCTGCGCTGCGACGTGCACACAGCAGTCCTGGTCCCGAGAGGAGTTAGAAGTGCCTCAGACTCCGGGGCCACCACCGAGGTGGTGACTACTGCGGTCTTGCGGTGGTGCTGGTAGAGGACCGAGGTTCCGGCTCCCTCATCCGGCGCCGCCCGAGGGCGGTTCCGGGTGGGGGAGCCGGGTCCCTGAGGACCCGGCGGGAGTGTCAGGCCGCGACCGGCATGGGCGCGGCGGCAGGCGCGGTGCGCAGCTGCGCGGCGTAGGGGAGGAGCACGTCGACCAGGCGCTCACGCACGAAGCTGGCGATGCTCGGGTCTGCGGCGGCAATGTCGCGGGCGGCGAGCATCCGGTTCTCCCGGGCCTCGGTCGCCTCGATCGCCGCCTCCAGGTCCAGACTCTCCAGCCGCTCGTGGGGGAGGAGGCCGGCCTCGTACATCGAGAGCGGCGTGCCGAACGCGACGTCCAGGTCGACGTCGCCGAAATCCGGCAGCTCCACCTCGATCGCGTCCAGCAGGTCCTGGGTCTCCGCGTCGAAGCCCTCGGTGGCGAGGCTGGCAGCGGGGCGGCGGGTGACGTTCATGGGGTGGGCCTCTCGGTTGGCGGGGATGGCGACTGCAGTGCTGTTGTTGGGCAGAGCGAAGAAGTCGGCAGTCGAGGTTTCACCAACCTCGCTATCGAGGTCTTCAGTCAAAACCCCTTCTCTATCGATGTCAATAACTTCGATAGAGAAGTATGCTTCCGGGTCAGCAAGGCGTAGATCAGAGAAGGCCACCCCCACATACGCCGGACACCGCCGACCCGCCGTAGGATCGCTAGCGAGGTAGGGAGACGTATGCCGGATGAGCAGGGCGCTGAGCGGCCCAAGTACCAGCGGATCGCCGACGATCTGAAGGCGGCGATCGAAGCAGGCGAGTACGCGCCTGGCGACCGTCTGCCGGGCGAGAATGCGCTTGCACCGCAGTACGGCGTAGCCGTGATGACCGCCCGACAAGCTCTCCGCACGCTCAGGAACCAAGGGCTCGCGGAGTCCCGGAAGGGTGCAGGCGTCTTCGTCCAGGCGTTCCGCCCCATCAGGCGGCGCGGCATCCAGCGCTTGGCCCGGGACCAGTGGGGTTCCGGGAAGTCGATTTGGGACGCAGACGACGATCGGGCACTTAGCGTCGACCAGGTCAGCGTCGAAGAGGTCACTCCCCCGCGCCACATCGCAGATGTCCTCGGCCTGGCCGGCGACGAGAACGCATGCGCACGTTCCCGTCGCTACAGCCTGGAGGAGCGACCCGTCATGCTCGCAACGGCCTACCTTCCATACAAGTTGGTGGCCGGATCTGCCATCGCTCGCCCCGATACCGGGCCGGGCGGGATCTACGCCCGGCTCGCGGATCTCGGGCATGCGCCGGTTCACTTCAGAGAGGAAGTCCGCGGCCGCCTGCCCACGAGTGTCGAAGCTGCCCAACTCGGCATGTCTGTTGAACGACCTGTCTTGAAGGTCTGCCGAACCGCGTACAGCGCCGCCGGCCAAGCCGTAGAAGTCCAGGAGATGACCCTGGATTCCGCCTCGTATGTCTTGGACTACGAGTTCGACGCCTGACACGGGAGAGAACTTCATCCAGGTCGCGACCACGATGCTCACTGGTCCCGCCGGTGGGACGGCGCCAAGAGGAGCTTGAGGAGGAAGCCAGTGAGGCCGGTGCTGGCCACTGTGGTGACGATGTCTCGGATCACCACGAGCAGCACGCATGCGACCAAGCCCACTGTCAGGGTGATGGCGATGCGCACGGCGACTGCGCCGCGAGGGCGTCCTCTCGGCTGTGGTCCTGCAGGCGTTCTTGTGCACGGGCAGCCGTGTATCTGCGTCGGTGTGGTGGATGCGAGGTCGATGGTTCGGCCGTGGGCGTCGGCCACGTGGTGCGCTGTGCCGTGGGCATGCAGGAATTCAGACATCTTGCCCTCCTGGAGTGGTGGTTGCTTTACGGCTGGTAGAGCCGTCACTTCAGGTTTAGGCGTGGTGCCCGCTGGCTTCTACGGTTGCCATGTAGCCAGCTCGGACTGGATACATGGACACATCTGGAGGGAGAACTGTGGGACAGCGGCCGGCTGAGTTGACGCCGGAGGAGTCGCCGTGGCATCGCTGGGGTGCCGAACTGCGGCGTGCGCGCGAGGCGCGCGGTTTGTCCCTCGAGAGGCTCGGTCAACGGGTCCACGTCACCCGCAGCTACCTGTCGAAACTGGAACGGGGTAAGCAGCCGCCCTCCCGGCAGATCGCAGAGGCATGCGACCACGAACTGGACGTTGGGGGAGGGCTACTACTGGCCTGGGAGCAGGCCGATGCCGAGGTCCGCGGTGCCTTGGGCCCGAGTGTCCATGTGTCCAATCAGCCTCTCCATGTTTCCAAAGTCCCTGTTGGCCTGGTCACCGCCGTATCCGGACAGGCAACGTCGGACGGTGAGGGGATGTTCGTCCCCGCTCGTCTGGACGATGGAACGGTGGTTCTTGTGGCGCTCGATCGACGCGCACTACTGCGCGGTGGGGTGGGGATCGGAGCAGCGGCTGTTGCTGGCTTCTCTCTGCCGACAGCCGGCGCGGTCAGCGCATCAGAGGATCCGTTCGGCTTCGCGAGGAACGTCACTCAGAGTTGGTCCGGTCTTCGGCTGTCCCGTCCTGTGCCTGACTACGGTGTCGACTGGCAGGCGCTGATCCCGGGCGGTCGTTCCATGCTCGGGTCTCAGCTCTCGCTCCAGGTCCACCCGGCGCGCGTTGAGGCGGGGCGGGTGATCGTGTCCATCCCGGACCAGCGACGCGCTGAGGAGTTCCTGAGCCGGCCGAGTCGCGGTCTACTGGTCGGGGCGATCGACACCGAGGATGCTCCCCGGTTCTACGTCCTTGACGCCCGCAAGGCCCGCGGCAAGGTCATGAAGAACGGCGGCGCCTACGAAGTCACCGCTCCCACCGCCTACGAGCTGGACGATTTCACCCAGGGCATCCTGTGGGCCGTCGCGAACTACGACGATGCGCTGCAGGCTGATGACCAGGCTCTTGCTGAAACGCGCAGCGATCTCAGGGCGTACGAGCGGCTCTCGGCTTCCGCCGTCAGCCGAGAGGCCGCGCCCGGGCTGAACACCGTCGCCCACATGTGGCTCGGCTCCGATTTCTGCGCTCGCCATATTCTCCGGGCGTTGCCCGACCTCCCCGAGGTGCCCGCCTTCTGGACCCGCGAGCAGCGCGGGGAGGAGGCCAGCGCCTGGCTGATCTTCGATCACAAGTATCCGTACCTGCGTGAGACCACCAGGGCACTTGGCAGTACGAGCACCCGCGCCTTCTGCATCCCCGAGAACGTCGTCCGTTCTTCCCCACGTCACGAGCGTATCCTGTTGTTCCTGGCCATGGCGCTGATGGAAGCGATGGGCATCCACACCCAGGTCACCTCCGACGCGTCCTACGAGGCGGTCGAGGGGTTCGTCGTAGCCCCCGACAAGGAGGCCGTGATCGCCAACTGGGTTGGCGGTGAGGGCATGTGGCACGTCGACGTGACCGCCCGGTCATCGGTAGTCCGCGAGTTCACGAACGCAGCGCAGGATGTCGGCGCCCACTCGGTCACCGCAGCGGCCACCCCTGCTGAACGTCTCCGTGCTCTCGCCCAGTACCTCGATCTGCCCTGGTCCTGGTTGATCCAGCGGTCTGCCCAGCTCGCCAAGGTCGGGTCATCCGGGCTGATCCAATCCCGCAGCCGGCTCGTCTCACCGGATGGCATCGACACCGCATGCAGGTACGTGGGCTCCCTCCCAGCTGACCACTGACCCACACCACCCGCACGCCCACGAAGGGGCAAAAGACCATGAACGACAGCACCCGACGCGTCGCGGTGTTCACTCTTGGCGGCACCATCGCGATGACCGCCCAGACAGGCGAGGGAGCAACGCCCACGCTGTCGGCCGACGAACTCATCGCGGCCGTACCGGGCCTCGCAGACACAGGTATCGCGGTAGAGGTCGTGGATTTCCGCCAGCTTCCTGGGGCGTCGCTGTCCCTCGCCGACCTGCTCGAACTCGCCGTAACGGTCGAGACGCTCCCGGTCGACGGCGTGGTCATCACTCAGGGGACGGACACAATCGAGGAGACCTCGTATCTGCTGGACCTCGTCACCGCCGGGGACATGCCGATCGTCGTCACGGGCGCCATGCGCAACGCGAGCATGGCCGGCGCGGACGGTCCGGCGAATGTGCTTGCCGCCATTCGCGTCGCGGCCAGCACAGAGGCACGGGGTACGGGCTGCACCGTGGTGTTCGGAGAGGAGATCCACGCTGCCTGCTGGGTCCGCAAGACCCACGCCACGAGCCCGATGGCCTTCACCTCGTACCCCGGGCCGATCGGCTACGTCGCGGAAGACCGCGTACGGATTATGGCGCGCCCCAGCAGCTCTCTGACGGTCGCTCCTCACGATGCCATTACTCCCGCGCGCACCGCGATCGTCACGGTTTGCCTCGGTGACGATGGAACTGTCCTGCGAGCCGTTGGCGACCATGTCGACGGACTGGTGGTCGCGGCGTTCGGGGCGGGCCACGTACCCATGACGTGCGTGGACGAACTCGCCGATCTCGCCAAGCGCATGCCGGTCATCCTCGCGACGCGAACCGGATCCGGTCCTGTGCTCAGCCAGACCTACAGCTTCCCCGGCTCTGAATCCGACCTGCTCACACGCGGGTTGATCTCCGCCAGCACGCTGGACCCGATCAAGGCACGCATCCTTCTGCAGCTGCTGCTGATGACCGCCGCCGACACGGACCAGATCGCCCAGACCTTCAGCACCGTCTCGTAACCGTCTCACCAGCATCCGGAGAACCGTCTTGCGTAGCTACGAGCTGACCACCGGCCGGACTTTCGCCGTGAATTTCGACCACGGCGACGACTTCTTTCCGACTCTTGCCGATTTCTGCCGCGCGAACGGGGTCCGGCACGGCTACATCCCGATGTTCATCGCCGGCTTCGCGGAGGCGGACATCGTCGGGGCCTGCGAGAAGCTTGAAGACCCTGACGCCCCGGTCTGGAGCAAGGTCCACGTCACGGGTGTGGAGGCAATGGGGTGTGGAACCCTCGCCTACGACGCTGAGACGGACTCGGTCTCGCCGCATATCCATACATCTCTGGGGGAGAAGGCGCGGTCGGCGAACGGATATACAAGTCATCTACTCAGTGCCCGTGTCCAGTTTCTCGTTGAAATGTATGTCGTCGAGGTCACCGCGCCCGTGATGACCCGCCCGAAGAACCCGCTTCTCTATGACGTGCCGTTGCTGACCTTTGAAGCCTGAGGAAGTGGTGATGACGACCGGAAGTGGTGCTGCAGGCCAGGTGTATCTGGTCGGCTCGCTGGGCTCAAGGTTCGTGAAGATCGGCTATAGCAGGAACCCGGAAGAACGTCTCTGGTTCCTCCAAGTCGGGTCGCCTGTCGAACTTTCCCTGCTGACGACATTTGAGGGCGGCCCAGATCTGGAAGCACAGCTACACCGCTACTTCGGCGCCCACAACGTACGTGGTGAATGGTTCAGGCTCGGTGACAACCCAGTGGAGGCTGCGTGCTGCCATAGCTCTGGGCATGGCAGGAATGCGCTCAAGCCCTGCAGCCAGCCGCACCACGCGACAGAGTTTTTCCGCTCTCCAGCTCGGGGGAATCGACTGGGATGTTCGCTTCCCTCCGGTATCTCACTGGCGTGTCAGGGTTGTCCTTGCTGAGCACAGCATCACCCTGGAGACGCCCGGCTCCGGAGAAGTGATGCTTCATCAGTGCAACGCAAACGGTGGCTGCGTCGACTGCCGCACTGGCCGTCTTGCCTATCTGGGGGATCCTGACTTCATCGTGGAGGAGACGAGTTCGGAACCTCGTTGTTGGGATGAGCGGTTCCCATAGATATGTCCGCCCAGAGGGAACTGAAGAGTCACCCTCGCACTTCCCGCCTCACGGGAAGTGCGAGAGAAAGACGACCACCCTACGGGAATTTCGACATATCAGCCCTAATCCTTCTTGGCAGTATCCGAAGAATCTGCTCAGATTGGGGGCACCGCGGGCGCAACCTGCCTGCAATTCATAACCACTTGATGACCTTACTGAGGAGGAGTGGCGAACGGATGAGCGAGGTGTCCTGGCGCGACCGCATGCTCCTCCTGTTAGGCCGGGCCCAGTGCCTCGAGCGCGGCCTGGAGCGTCGAGCTCTCACGGTTCCATCTCTTCGGCGCGATGAGCTTCAGTCGCGGCGTTCCCCCCGATGTGAGGACTTGGCTGTGGCAGTCGATGACCGGGATGAGTCCTTGGCTGTGGGCGTAGAGCAGGACGGGCTTTCGGGCGATGAGCGAGCGGAGTTCGAGTCGGGCCACGGGTCCGAAGCGGTAGACCCTGCTCCCCGCACGTTTTTGTTTTCCTACTACAACGAGGCCATCGATTTTTTCGGCGATTGCGTCCCAGTCGTACGGCCGGTCGTCGGTGAAAACACTGCGGTAGTGCAGGACTTCGGCGCTTTCGGGCAGCTCCTGAGTGATCTGTGCCAGCCAGCTGTCCCACTTGGGGTTGTCCACGGTTCTGGGTGCGGCACTGACGTATACGCGCACTGGAGCGTCGGGGGCCCTGCTGGCGGCGAGTCGCTGCATGGCTGTTGTGAAGCGGCGCTGTTGCAGCGGCGTGGCGAAGGACTCCACGTCCAGGTCCTGGGAGTCGGTCGGCGGTGCATGCATGGTGCTCATCATGCCGGTTTGATCTCCGGTGCGGGCTCACGGGGGCGGGCAGCGGAGCAGCTGATGGTGCGTCAAAAAGCATTTCTGCAAGGCCGACACGGTAGGGGGCGGGGTGCCGTTACGTGCCGTGAGGGGGGTACTGTGTCTCCGGATAAGATCAAAATGGACATGGTTGAGCCCCGCGAGGCTGCACTCCGGGGCACGGCCGCAGACCAATCTAAGGGTGGTCTCGACATGGCTCAGGGTACCCGTACCTTCGGGCAGGCACACAACAAGGCACCTGCTGCCGTAGTAGCGATGATTCGTACGTCGCTCCGGCAGGCGGGTGCCTTTCCTATGCTTCCGCACCGCTCAGCGTGCGGGCACACGTCTCGCCCCCCGAGGGGGTCGAGATGAGGTGAGTCTGCGGGCGGCGCCTGCAGTGCAGGACTTCTAGCCGCCCGGGGCCCAGCCACACGGTGATGCCACTCACCTCGGCACGGCGCCCCAACTAATTCTCCGGTTTCGGCCTGCCACGGCCTCCCCGGAGGGGCTGCTCGCCCCGGTACCAGCCGGCTGCGAGCGGTTCGAACTTGGTTCTCCCAGAACCCGAAGCACCGCCTTCACAGGAAGAGCTTCGTCATTTCGTCACACCCACCTTCAAAGAAGGGTGCGCCGTCATTCTGCACGACCGCTCGGGCTTTTGCCAGCCCGCTTATGCCTGTTTCATGCGCTTTTGCGTGTCCGTGACATTCCGAATCGCGCAATCTCACAGCCCGATTTGTCCTGTACGTCTCGCTGTTCGGGACGTCTTTCTGATCTCGCGCCCGTCAAGCGTCACACCGGGCCCGATCGCGACACCTGTAGAAGGTGTGCACCGCTCCGTCCCGGCTCCCGCCGTACCCGCACCCGTTGTCCACAGGCCTGCTGCCGCTCGCTGGAATCTGTCCACAGGTGATCTGGTCCATGGTCGCCGGATGGATCATGTTCTGGCGTCCTTCCGGGGTGCCCGGTGAGTGCCGTGGCGGCGCCGGCCGCGGCGATGATTCCCGCTGCGCGTTCGTCGGTCGACGACGTCGCGGTCGCTGTGCTGCCCGAGTTGTATGTGCTGGAGGCGGGTCAGCGGCTGTCGACGTCGACGGGGCGGGTCGCGCCGGAGGGCTACTCGTGGATGCAAGCGGTCCACTGGGTGGCCGGGTCGGGGCTGTACCGGCCGCGGCGGTACCGGTCGCACGGGCCGCGCTCGTTCGGGCCGACGACGGTGTTCGTCGCGCAGCTGCTCGCGGAGCTGTCGCCGTGCCGTCCGGGGATCGATTACCTGATGCGCCGCACCGGGCTGTCGGAGCGGGCGGTGCAGAACCATCTGCAGATGCTCCGGGAGACGGGACTGCTCGCGTACGTCGCGAAGGGCACGCGGGTCAGCGGTGAGCCGGCGCAGGCGAGCGAGTTCGCGTGGATGGTGCCGGTGGAGTTCGACGATGCGCTGGGAATCCGTACGGCGGGCGAGGGCACCAGTCGGCGGATGACGGGCATCGCGGAGGCGGGCCGGGAGCTGATGGCGCACCTGGCGAAGAAGGCGGCCCGGAAGGTGCGCCGACGCCGGTCGAAGACGTCCTCAAGGACCGGCGCGAAGGGTGCCCGGAAGGCAGCTTCTGTGACTGCCGTTTCCGGTGGGTCGCGTTGCACCCCAATGGGGGGTGGTACTGATGGTTCTTCTACTGCCGGTACTACTTCTCTCCCCCCTGAGAACAAGCTCGCAAGCGGGGGCAGCGAGTCACCCGTCCCGAAGAAGTCCAAAGCCAAGGCCGACGGTCGCCGGAAACTGAACACCGTCGGACGGCGCTTCCAGCTGGCGAGGGTGCTCACCCAAGAACTGGACTGGCTGCGCGGCTGCGCGGTGCCCCGGATCGCCTGGGTGGCCCGCAGCGTCGCTGATGCCGGATGGACCGTGACCGACGTGAAGGCCTGGCTGCACTTCCGCGGCGAGGCAGCCCACGTCCGCCGGGGCTCCGGCCTGCTCGCCGTGCTGCTCTCCAACGCGGTGACGGTCCTGGACACCCCCGCCAAACGGGCCGACGCGATCGAGCGGTGGCGCGGCGCCCAGGAAGCCGCTCGCCGCGACCGCATCCAGCAGGTCCGCGCCCGCACCGAGCGCTACGAGGGCGACTGGCAGGCCCCGTCCAGCCGCGCCGTCCAGCTCGAGGTGGAGGCCGCTATCGCCCAGGTCAGGGACATGGAGCACGGCGGCCGCCACCAGGACCAGGACCACGTCGTCGATGGCCAGGACGCGGGACTGGAGCCGGGCAACGAAGAGATCACCGCGCTGATCGCCGCAGCCGAGGGCGAGCTGATGCAGGGCGAGACGACGCTGATCGCCGGCTTCGACAAGGAGACGGCGCTGCAGATCTTCGGCGAGGAACTGGTGAGCAGCGCCCGCCGGATTGAACGCCTCGCCCACAGCTCGCTGACGAGCATCCGACACCGGTAGGAGGACCACGTGACCGAGACGATCAATCCCACCGAGCAGACCAGCGGCAACACCCCGGAAGTGTCCGGCGTCGACCTCGCCAGGGTCGCCCTGCGCCAGGCCAGGGAGGCCGCCAGGAAGCGCGGAGACAGCGAGGCCCACACCCCGCGCCGCCGCCAGCACACAGCCGTACGGCGCGACGGGCGGGAACCAAGCGGGTTCGCCGCCGTGCTGAAGAGCCTGATGGCCGACCGGGCCTGGGAGCTCCCGGCCGCCGGCGGCACCGTGCTGGACCGCTGGACCGACATCGCGGCCTCCATCGCCCCGCAGCTGCCCAGCCACGTCACCGCCGTCGCGTTCCACCCGGAGAACGGGCAGCTGGACCTGCGCCCCGACTCGCCCGCCTACGCCACCCAGCTGCGGCTGATCTCCGCCCGGATCGTCACCACGGTGAACAGCGCGGTCGGCACCGAAGCGGTGCGCACCATCCGGGTCCTGCCCTCCGGCGCCGCCCCCGACCTTCGTACGGCGCAACCCGCACCGGCGGCGGCGACGCCCGAGGCGCCCGTGAAGACCAGAGAGACAGCGTCCGACGGCTACCACCAGGCCCTCACCGCGCACCAGGCCGCCGCGCCCCGGAGCCGGATCGACCCGGGCATCTCGGAGGCGGTGGAGCGGCAGACCAGGGCGATGCGCGCCCTGAGCCGACAGGCGTTCCCGGAGCCGGAGGTGCCCGCAGACGACCAGCCGGCCCCGATCGCGGCGGCCCGCATTCAGCGCCGCCGCGAGTCCGAGGCCACCCGCACCCTGGCGCTGCGCCGGGCCCGGGCGGAACGAGCAGGACGGGAAGCCGGGCCGGCGGCCTCGGTGCCGGTTGCGGAACCGCTGCGGTCCACGGCGTGAACAGGCTCTCGCCTCAAAAGTGGGCTGCCCGTTAACGTCCGCGCGGAGGGAATCCGCAGGCAATGGCACGGGCCCGTAGGGCAGTTGGAGCAGAGGAAGAGGCCATGAAAGATCAGATCTATGTCATCGGCGCACTAGACTCGCCCGTTGCCAAGATCGGAGTGTCGGCGGCCCCGGAGCGGCGTCTGCGGCAGATCCAGTCCATGAGTCCGTTGAGGCTGGAGATTCTTTGGACGTGCGCAGGCAGCTACCAGTTGGAAGGTCGTCTTCATGCCCACTTGAGTGCCTACCGTTCCCACGGAGAGTGGTTCGACTTCCAGGAACTGGACCCTGTTGCGGTCGTACAGGATGCCGTCAACGACGTCTGGGAAAAGCCGACTTCGTGGCTCGTCGCAACAGCACGAGTCGATGCGCGTGCCGGAGGCACGGGCCCAGGCTGCGCCTGTGGGCACAAGGGCCGGCTTCATGGAGCGGGCGGATGCACCGTGATGGGCTGGGATGAGTCACACGACTGCCGTTGCACCGCGTACACGCCGACATCCGAGCCGAACGTGGCCACCGACGGTCAGCAAGAACGCGTTCCGTCCAGCCCCGGTCATCCACTGGCCCTGAGTACGGACAGCCGGATACGCCTGGGACGTGCGACGCGAGAGTTCCTGAACACTCCCGGCCTGGCGGGTGCTCCAGACTCGGTGCGCCTAGCGGTGTTGCTGCTGGCAGCCCGCGCCACGTGGGCAACGGGGCGGGTGGAGACTACTTCTCGCGAGTTCGGACAGTGGCTGGGGCTGTCGGCGTCGCGCATGCAGTCGATGGTGTTGCCAGGCCTCCGCGACTCCGGTGTCGTCACTACGACGACGCTGACGGGAGAGTTCGGTGAGCACCGGAGTCTGGAGTGCGAGGTGCTGCCGTTGCGTGCCGCGCGGAGCGCGCCCGGACACTCGCTGGCCCTGTCACCAGCAGAGTTAGCCACCTGGTTGCGGCTGATGGAGGCGTTGATGGCCCCGCGGCCGTCGTCCCAGGGCTGTGGGCATGCGCCGGCCGGGCTGCTGGACGGCCGTACTGGACGGGGAGCGTCCACGGACCGGTTGGCGTTACTACTGCTGGTGCTGGAGGCGGCGGAGACCGGACGGGTTCGGCTGTGCGGCGGGACAGTGGACACGCACCGGGGCCGACCAGCGGCGACACTGGCACGGCTCCTGGACAGCGGACTTCCGGGTGCTGAGCGGGTGCTGGAACGGTTGGAGAACGCCAATTTGGTGCGGCGCATGCGTCGGGCGACGACGTCCGGACTGCGCCACCGGACGCGGCTGGTGGCGCCAGCTATCGCGGCCGTCCACCGTCAACGAGCCCTGTGAACCTCCAAGGATGGCCGGTTTGCAACGCGCAGACCGTTACAGAAAAGGGAACACATGTTCCATTCACGGGGTAGTGAACATGGTGCGGGCGTCGGATGGTTGGATGCCGGTACCCGGTGGTGCGGCGGGTCGTTGGTGTTACGGGCCGCAGTTGCTCCGTCGGGGATGAGGCTCGGTTCGAGGGGATGGAGGGCCGGCCGGTGAGTGACCGCAGTGCGATCGAGTGGACCGAAGCGACGTGGAACCCGACCACGGGGTGCGACCGCGTCTCCGAGGGGTGTGACAACTGCTATGCGCTGACGCTGGCGAAGCGGCTGAAGGCGATGGGGTCGCCGAAGTACCAGGCCGACGGTGACCCGCGGACGTCCGGGCCCGGGTTCGGGCTGACGGTGCATCCGGACGCCCTGCGCGTGCCGTACGGGTGGAAGAGCCCGCGCACCGTCTTCGTGAATTCCATGAGCGACTTGTTCCACGCCCGGGTGCCGCTCGACTACGTGCGCCGCGTCTTCGACGTGATGGCCGATACCCCGCAGCACACCTACCAGGTGTTGACCAAGCGGGCGCGGCGGTTGCGCCAGGTCGCCGACCGGCTGGAATGGCCGGCAAATCTGTGGATGGGCGTGTCCGTGGAGAGCGTGAAGGAGCTGCCACGCGTCGACGACCTGCGGCAAGTCCCGGCCGCCGTCCGCTTCCTGTCCTGCGAGCCGCTGCTCGGGCAGTTGGACGGCCTAGACCTGACAGACGTGCACTGGGTGATCGCCGGCGGCGAGTCCGGTCCCCGATTCCGGCCGGTGGAAGAGGAGTGGATCACCCACATCCGCGACACCTGCCACGACGCCGACGTCGCGTTCTTCTTCAAGCAGTGGGGCGGGCGTACGCCGAAGGCCTCCGGCCGCCTGCTGGAGGGCCGCACCTGGGACCAGATGCCTCTGCCTGTGATGGCCTGACCGGATTCTGGCGGTGAGGGCCGGGCAGTTCGCTGCCCGACCGGGTCAGGCCGCGAGACCTTTTGGCTGGAGTGTTATCTCGCGGGTCCGGCGCACGCCGACACCGCTGCTCGGGGTCTTGCCCTGATCGTGCAGGAGGCGTACGGCCTTGCGCACCGCCGGCTCGGTCACCTGTCCGTAGAAGCTGCCGAAGACTTCCAGCGTGTGGTCGACCAGCTTGATCGGACGTCGGGTGCGCAGCAGCAGTTTCTCCAGGTTGTCCGCGATCTCCGGCACCGCTTTGCCTTCGACGGCCTCCGGGTCCGGCCGTTTGGAGAACAAGGACAGTTGCCCGTCGCTCTCCTCCCGTGTTTCCAGGGTCTCCCACCAGGTGTCCCTGGCCCGGGCGACGGTGTCGCCGAACACCCACAGGCCGTACTGACTGCGGGTGGCGAACACCAGCCGGTAGACGGCGCGTTGGTGCGGGGCGTGCGAAACAGGCACCGACTGTACGAACATGCCCGTACGCCGGGCCAGGCGGCGGGCGTATTCGGCGGCTACGGCCTCGATGGCGTCCTCCGCGGCGCCGTCGTCGGCGGAGACGGCCGCCGCGTCGGCGAAGTACTCGCGCCACCAGGTGCCGCCGCATACGTCGTCGAAGCGCTGCAGCGACCTTTCGTTGCCCTTCGGCGAGCGGACGTGGCCGCCCAGGCGCCATACGGCCATCATGCTGAAGTTCAACAGCAGCTCGGTCGCCGGCTTCTTCTGAGGACGCTGCTGCGCCAGTACATCCACGAGCCGGCCCTGGGGCAGGGACAGCCCGCACGGATCCATGAAGAGGAACAGCGGCTCGCTCACAGCCCGCTGGATCACGCTGTCGAGGAGGCCGTCGACCTCGCCACAGTGAGCGTGGGCCAGCACACCGCCGGCTCGGTAGTGCTCGACCACCTGGTGCAGCCGGTCGAACGACTTTTGGTGTGGCTCCGTGAAGAAGCACTCCACCGTGACGCCGTGCCGGGCACGGAAGTGGGAGGCGACCCGTAGCGCGATCTCGGCAGAGGCTGGCTCACCGTTCTCGTAACGGCCCTCACCTGCGTATCCGTCCAGGTAGACCACCCGCTTGTCGTGCGACTGAGTACCTGTCATGCCGCCGAACTGAGGCAAGTAGCGCTTCAGTAACTCGTGCTTGAACACGCTGGGCAGCGCCTTGTCCGCCCAGTAGTCCCCACCCGTTCCCGTGGACATGGGTCCCCCACTCCGTCACGGCTCACCTGACCGTCTGTAACGCATGGTCAGCCCACACACCAGATCCCGACAAGAGGCCCATCACGCCACCTGCCATGGGTTCGCAGTCCCACGCCCTTATGAAGGGAGGGGCCGCCCGATAGTCAGCCAGGTCCAGGGGCACGGATTGAACCGTTCCGGGTCGAATGGAGGCTCGATTCTCTGAGAGGATTGAGTCATGGCACGTCCCTCCCCTTACCCTCCTGAGCTGCGCAAGCGTGCGGTCCGCATGGTCGCCGAGGTGCGGCCCGACTACGCCACCGAGTGGGCCGCGATGAAGGCGGTCGCGAGCAAGCTGGGGATCGGTTCGACCGAGACGCTGCGCTCGTGGGTCCGCCAGGACCAGGTCGACGGCGGGACTCGGCCAGGGACGACGACGGAGGAGTCTGCCCAGGTCAAGGCGTTGAAGAAGGAGAACGCCGAACTGAAGCGGGCGAACGAGATCCTGAAGGCCGCGGCGTCTTTCTTCGCGGCCGAGCTCGACCGGCCACATCTGCGCTCGTAGCGTTCATCGACGAGTGCCGGGACCGCTTCGGCGGTGTCGAGCCGATCTGCAGAACACTCTCCGAGCACGACTGCAGCATCGCCCCCTCCACCTACTACGCCCACAAACAGCGCCAGGAGAATCCCTCCGCCCGCCAACTGCGGGACACCGCTCTCAAGGACCTGATCAAGGAGATCTTCGACGCCAACTACCGTGTCTACGGGGCCAGGAAGATCTGGCGGGAGCTGAACCGGCAGGGCCACACGGTGGCCCGGTGCACCGTCGAACGCCTCATGCGTGAACTCGGCATCACCGGCGCCGTCCGCGGCCGGAAGGTCGTCACCACCATCGCCGACCCGGCCGCGACACGGGCCCCGGACCGTCTCGACCGCGACTTCGTCGCCGACGCGCCGAACCGCACCTGGGTCGCGGACTTCACGCATGTCGCGGCCTGGGCCGGCACCGTCTACGTCGCGTTCGTCGTGGACACCTTCTCCCGCCGCATCGTCGGCTGGTCCGCCGCGATGAGCAAAGAGACCCAACTGGTCCTGGACGCGCTGGAGATGGGTATCTGGCAGCGGGACCGCGACGGCCACCCGCACACGCCCGGCAAGCTCATACATCACTCGGATGCCGGGTCGCAATACACCTCGTTCAAGCTCGCCGAGCACCTGGCCCACGACGGCATCGCAGCCTCCATCGGCTCGGTCGGCGACGCCTACGACAACGCCCTGATGGAATCCACGATCGGCCTCTACAAGACCGAGCTGATCAAGCCCCGACGGCCCTGGAAGACCCTGGCCGAGGTGGAGTTGGCCACCGCCGAATGGATCGACTGGTACAACTTCCGCCGCCTGCACGGTGAGATAGGCCACGTCCCACCCGCCGAATACGAAGCCGGCCACTACCAGACAACCCAGAAACTCCAGGTCACAACCACAATCTAGAGTCTCCAACCAACCCGGGGCGGTTCACGTATGAGCGATGCCGAGTACGACCACCTGATCAGCCTGCAACTGGGCGGGGACCCCAACGACTACCGGAACCTGTGGGTGGAGCCCGCCGACCCGGGCCACAAGAAGGGTTCTGGGGTCAACAACCTGAAGGACCCGGTGGAGACGAAGCTGCACACCGCGGTCTGTAAGGGCACGGTAACCCTCGCCGCCGCGCAGAAGGCCATCGTCACCGACTGGACCACCGCGCTCAGCAAGCTCGGCCTCGGCTGAGGCCCGGCGGAGGGCGGCCGGGCAGCCACCCGCCCTTGCGCAGCGGCGACTTCAGCGAGAGACGGCGCGCCGGGGTCGGGGCGTATGGTGCAGGCGCCGCGGTGGGGATGAGGCCTGGGCCGCGTACGCAGCCCAGGAGGTCGCCGAACAGGTCCGTGACGAGCGTCGGGTGGTCGCTGTGCGGCGGCTGATGGCGAGCGAGGACGCCGTAGCGGAGGCGGATGCCGCGTACGAGGCAGCGCTGCGCCAGCGGCCCCTCGATCACCGGCGTGCGGAGGCCGCCGCAAACGACGCCCGTCGCCGTACCGCGGGCTACCTGCTGCGCAGCAGGCTCGGACAACTGACGGTGCTGCGGGCGCGGGCGGCGGCCCGCACCGAGACGGCCGCGTCCGCGCGTGCTCCTCGTTCGGCTCCAAAAGCAGATCACCTTTCCGTGTGAGCGGCAGAATGTCCGCTCCGGCATAGACGTCCGTCCAGCCGGTCCTATGACCGGACAACTGGCAGGCGATGTCGGCGTGGGCGGTGGCCATCAACTCGTGCGCCGGCTCTGCAGCGAAATCCGTCTCACGCGGCTCCGGCAGCAGGCGGGCAATGAACTTGGCGGCGTTGACGCGGCCTATAGACATGTGTTCTTCTCATCCTCCGTAGGCGAGGTACCGGTAGGTGAGGGCTCTGGGGTTGTGGAAAACTCGGCTTCCGTGACTGCGCGTGCGGAAGCCGGCGGTGATCTCGCGCTTCGCGCGGGTGGAAACAGCCAGCCCTCCCCCACGAAGCCTGAAACCGAAAAGCGCAGCAGAAGGGACGGGGGTGCCCCCGGTCCTCGTACGACGGACTGCAGCTGGCCATGAGCCCACAGATCTACGCCGTGCTGGAGCCGGTGCACCTGCTGCCGGAGCGGGTACACAACGACTTCATCGTCCGGCAGATCGCCCGAGAGGTGGGCCGCCAGCTGCGCGAGGGCACGGATGCGGCCGCCACCCGGGCCGCGGTTGCAACTTGCCGCAGCTATGCCACGCTGGAACTGCGAGAGTCCGAACAAAGGGGTTGACCTCTTTGGCTTCAACGTCGAGGTCCGGCTGACAGACGACGGCGACCCTGACAACGTGCAGTTCATAAACATGACCCTCGATTCGGTTCGGTCTGGCGCAGGCCGCCTCATTGGTAACTGGTAGGGAGCGACGGATGAGCCCGGTTGATGGATTGCGAGTGACCGTCGAGGGCGCGTTGCCTACCGAGGTCATGACCAGGATCGCGGACGCTGTCCGGCAGGCAGTCGTCACCGAGATCGCGGAGTTCGACATCGCTCCACCGCTGCACGAGGTGCCACTCCAACCGTCCGATTTCGGTGAGCCAGCACCCGGATCAGACTCCGACGGGCTGATTGACATTCTCCTCGGGATCTGGTTGAAACAAGCTGGGGAATAACTGCCATGAGCGACGACGGAGGCAGCTCCGCGCTCTGTCCGAGCGGTTCCTGTAGCCCGGGAAACCTGCTTCTTGGCATCGTCCGTCCCGACGGGACCGTCGCCGCGCTCCACCCACCCATCGAAGTCAACGAGCGCTTCGTCGAGAGAGCGTCAGCGTCGTCCCCGCGGCAACCAGAGTCCCGGTTCCGTTTCGCCGGCAGGTGCGTGACCGCGGCCTGCGAGCATTGGACCGACGGTCGTTGCGGCCTTGCCGACGCCGTGGCCAGCGCGGCGCAGCGCCGGCCGGAGGCTCGAATTCCCCCGTGCGACATCCGGACGTCTTGCCGGTGGTGGTCTCAGTCCGGGCCGGACGCCTGTCGGGTCTGCCCGACAATTGTCCGGACGCCAGCCCGTCCGGACGGACAAGTGCCTCCTCGAGGCGAGCCCTGAACGGGGCGCCGTCACGGAAGGCCCGGCCGTTGACGAACATGCCGGTGAACCAGTTCACGGTGGGGTTGTGCGGATCGTCCTTGCCGATCTCGAAGGGTCACTTGTCCGCCGCCGGGCGGCACGGTGCCGGTCGCCAATGTCCGTACTTTCGAGGGCACTCAACGTCACCCTCAACTCGGTGGTCTTCCGCTCCGCCGACCAGGACTTGACCACCGCCGGCACCTACATCGAGATGACCTCCCGCCTGGCCGAACCAGTCCTCCTCGTCGGCCTCGCGGTCCTCGACGCCATCCGCAACCGCGTCAAACCCCGGTCCGGTCCGCGGGGAAGCGCGCCGAGGGCCGAAGAACTCGGCATCCGCCCGCCTGGCCGGCCGGACGAATTCGCCGCCCTGGTCGCCGACTTCATCAGCTGACCCTGGCGGTGGCTGTGCTCCAGCTCACCGCGGGCGGCGAGCGGGAACACCCCGCACAACGCGGTTGACCGTTGATCTGTATGTGTGGCTGGCGGAGGGGAGGGTGTCCCTGGGCCTCACCTTCCGCCCTTGGGGACGATTCGTCCGTGAAGCCCATGGAGCACCCCGCCGAGAGGCGACCGCCCTCCGTACGCCACCACGCACGGCCCAGGCTGGTCTCCCCCGTCCAGCCGGGGCCTTCCCGTACCGGCGACCGACACAGACCCTTTGGGGACATTCCGGCGTGCGGCACGTACTGCCCACCAGCCGCCTGTTCAGGCGAGGTGAAGGGCAGACCGTCCCAGACGACGAAGTCGGCCCCGGCGATCAAAGCGTCGCGTGCAGGCCCGCACCCCGACCGCTTGAGTTGGCGAGTCCGCCTTCGATCTGGCGAGTCGAACCCCTCGCTCACCGTGCCGACACGACAACGGCCTCTCAGGCTCCAGCTGAGTCGCCTCCCAATCGCATAGTGGATCCGTAGTTGGCGAGTTCCAAGCTGACCAAGTACTTCACTGTCTCGGACTGGTGGGCCGCTACGTCGGCCAGGATCTGATCAGCGCGGTCGGCGTCAATGTGGATTTGGGCGGCCAGGGCCAACGCTCGTACGCGGGCGCTGGGGTGACCGTTCCCGATGCGTACTAGCGCATCCGCGCATTCACGCGACCGCATGACGTCGGCCACACGGACCGCCGCTTCCAAGCCGCTGAAATTGAGGTACCTGCAGATCGTCCCCGAGTTCTCGTTGAATTGGAATTGCATTTCGTTTTGCACTGGTGCGCGCGGAATAAGGTTGAGGGAAACCGAGATCTGGTTCGGTGGCAGCTGGATATGCACATCCTCCTTAGCCCGGTAAAGCGCTACTCGACCGCTGGTCAGGGAGAAGACACCTTCATTGGTCAGCTCGACCATCTCCCCGAGGCGGCCTTCATACGCGGTCCTGTCATACGTGTACGATCGGCAGTTGTAGCCTAGGCCTAGGTATCCGACAGTCAGAATGTCGAAGTTGTGGTCGTGGCAGACGTCGTACTGGTAGCCAGGGATCGCCTCCTCGGCGGCAGAAATCGGCTTCCAGATGTTCGCCCGGATGAAGTAATTCTTGGCCGAGTGCAGCAGTAAAACTTCCGGCGCGTACATGTTGTCGGCCTGGAATCGGAGTTGATTCCGCAACTCATCGAACATGCGCTCCATGAGGAACGTCTTATTGTTCGCCAGTTTCCGAAGTAGGGGAGCAGAGGCGATCAGGTCATCATGCCGAGTCAGGTCGAAATCGCTGACTTCGATGGCTCGTACGTACTCCTCGAGCGATAGCTGATCCTCTGCGGCGGGAACCTCAAGGTCGATCGGCAACGCACTCTCACCTGCCTCCTGCGAAAAGATCATCCAGAATGGCGTTAGCGCCATTCCGCAATCCGTTTTGATCTGATTCAGCGGCGCGGTGGAGTGCCGCGAAGCTACCCGGGTGACCTGATTCGAGCATAGACTGGATCGCTGTCAGCACCACCTGGGGAGAGCCCGACTCCAGTGCAATTTCGTAGATGTCCTCAGGCACTGCAGCACCCGTCTCGTGGGCGATTCGCAGGACGTTCCGGAAACGCGATGCCGCGATTGAGGACTGCTCGCAGTAAAGTGAGGTGAGTTCGGGCGTAAAGGTCCAGAAGAGGTTCGGAGCGGCGCGGCGGTACGTCAGAATCTGAGCGATCATTGGGCCGTTCGCCGCGCAGATGTCCATGATCTCGTGCCGGTTGTCAGTGACAATAACGGCACCGTCTCGAGCATCTTGTACTGAGGACTCGCTAATATGAATGCCTGCGACGAACTGCTCGATGTCGCACTGTGGTGGCACCGCTAGCGTCCGAACCGTGACCGTATGCAGGCCCTTCACCGCGATCATCTGAGGCATCCCGAGCCACTTCACTCTTCGCGGCTTCTGGCTGAATGGCGCAATGATGCGGATTGAGTACTCAAGGTCTGGCGTGTTGACGAAAGTGAAGCTGGCCTGCCCGACACCGCGCCGTACGACGTGATCGCTGTCTTCTGCCGCGGCCCCCAACTCCCGGAGAAGGAATTCAGAAAGAAAGTCACTATTGGCATGGTCCCGGAATATTGCACCGAGAGACGCCCAATGGTCCGCATTCCGCTCGAAGGATTCGGCGAGATTTTCCAGCGGTTCGCGCTTCACGGCGTCTCCCGGTTCCGTCACACCGTCTCCCGGTGTCCAGATCAGATGAGGAAAATTTCGATGACGACGAAAATCACCGCTCCACTGCAGTCCTCATCTGCGGCCGCGAGCCGATCCGAGCCATACGTGGCGGCCGCATCGGAGAACTTGACGCCCTTGAAATCGCCGGTCAGAAGCTCACGCTGGCTCGCCAGATACTGGTGGAGATTATCCACTTCGCGGCCCGCTTCTGCCGAATAGTCGGCTTCCCAGAGGACGTGGATCAGATCCAGCTTCGATGCCACTTCCTTTGCGACCTCGAACTGCGCCTCCGATATGCGCACCAGCCGGTATTCAGTGCCCGGCTTGAAGCTCGTAATGGGAGTGCAGGTCGCGGTTGACTCCTTGGAGTGGATCACCGACTGAAGAAATGATCGCAGTGGCCGGTACTTCTCCATGAGGGGCTCGAGGCTGGCGTATTTCGCTTCGAGCTCCGCGTCCGCATCGGATTCGAATTCTTCGGCCGAGATGGTCAGCGACAGCGCTGGTCCGACGTCATCTGACTGCCGCTGGAAGCGAATGTTTGGCTTCATGGCGAGAGCGAAGGTGACGAACGAGCGCAGGTCTTCGGTGGTTGTCTCAGTCATGGCACTTCCCTGACATTAGGGCGACTTGTGCGCGCGTCATTTCCATTTAAAGCCTGAGATGGCCAATGGTTCGATGGCGCGACTGTGATTACCTGCAGATGATTCGCGTAGTGACTTTGCGACTCATCACCATGATGCACCGTCAATAGCGTCAGTGCCACTCGACTCGAATACCTGGCTCCGCATCACCAAGGAACTCCAATCATCATCACATTCCGCTCATGAAAGAGATCGTAGAGTCACGAAACCGGTACGGCCGATGCTCTGCCGATTCAACTTGTCCAGCACCGCGCGGAATTGGTGAGAGGTCCTTGTACTACAGCCTCAGATCTTGTGACTTGTGATCGGTGCTGACCGCAGGGCTTCGGCGTAGTCGGCGAGCGTCCGTTTCGTGATCACTTGAGGCCGAGCAGGGCGAGCGGGCGGTCCGCGTTGCGGGCGTTGTGTCGCAGAGCTGCGGCGATGTTGGTCGCGCCGGCCAGTCGCAGGGTGCCGATGGCGAGGTTGCGCCAAGTGGCCATCGCCCGGGGCCCGTTGCCGGTTCGCAGCTGTGAGGCGTCTTCGGCGAACGTGGTGTCTCTGACGTGGTGCAGAGCTTCGATCTGCCAGTGATCACGGATCAGGGTCGCCAGCTGGGCGGGGTTGGCTTGCTCGGCGGTGAGGCTGGTGACGGCGTGGACGGTCTTGATGGTGGTCTTGCCGGTCTTGCGGTCGGTGCGGCGGCGCTTGATCTGGACGGCCTGCCGGGCTCCGGGGAAGAGCAGGCTGTTGACCGTGACCACCTTGATCCGTCGGATCTCCGAGCGTCCGTGGCCGATGCCCCTCACGCGGCCCTGCAGCGGGATCTCTGTCCACGGAAGGGATCTGAGCTGCTTGCGGAGCTTCTTCTGGTTGCCCTTGACGATCACGATGTAGTGGGCTTCGCGGCCGAGAAGGTAGTCGGCGTGCTCGCGTTGGGTGTGCATGGCGTCGCTGGTGACGACCACCCCGGCCAGGTCGGCCATGGTCTCCAGCAACGGCTGGAAGCAGGTGATCTCGTTCGTCTTCTCGCCGACGTCCAGCTGGGCCAGGACCAGGCCGGTGGTGTGGTCCAGGGCTGCGAGCAGGTGAATCTTGCGGCCGTTGGCCCTGGCCGCTCCGCGAAGGCTCTTGCCGTCGACCGCCAGGCCGCGCAGCCGGCCCCGGGTTCGGTTGCGGCGGTCGGCGAGCCAGCGGCCGACCGCCAGGTCCAATGCGTCGCCGTCGATCCGGGCCAGCAGTCGTCGGACCGTCGTTTCCGCAGGCAGGGACCGTTTGGGGAACAGGGGGTCGAGTCGCACGCCGACGTGTTCCAGCACGTGGGGCGGAGCGTCGGTAATCCATTCGCCGACCGCCAGCAGTGACGTCGCCCCCGCCAGCACCGCGCAGGCGACCAGGGCAAGGACGCCCACCAGAGCGTGGCGCACTCCACGGGGATCACGCGGATCGGGCACCTGGGCGAGGCGGCCCAGCAGTCCGGGCACTTCTTCCGGCGCGACCTCTGGATGCTCGCGGAGTTGGTCAAGGGCAGGCGGGATCAGCGATGATGCTTCGGCAGGCACGGTCTTCCAGGCAGGTCACGGGGCGTCGAGAACTCCATGATCTTGGAAGCCGTGCCTGTTCCGCTCTCCCTGGCCGACCAACCTGGCGGACCGTCACAAACCGGATGCCCGGCGACCACGCCGAAGCCCTGGTGCTGACCGTTGTCCGGTCATGCTGATGGATGTGAGAGGACGTCCCGTTCGATTGGGGGATAGTTCATGGATTGTGCCAGGTTATGGGCGTTTCGCCGGTTGCTCGTCTCGCGAGGTTCGAGATCATCGCGAGGCGGATCATGCTCTCGGAGTGGGCGGGTTTGGCCTCGTAGTCGCGAGCGAGGCGCCGATGCATCATGATCCAACCGAAACTTCGCTCTACGACCCAGCGTCGCGGTACCACTGAGAAGCCCTTGACCTGGGTGTTTCGCGGGACGACGTCGACGTCGATGCCGAGGGTGGCGCCGTGTTCGATGGCCTGGGTCTTGTAGCCGGTATCGACCCACGCCTTGGTGATCGTGGGATGGTCGGCGGCGATCTGACTGAGCAGCTGCTTGCCGGCCTCGTTGTCGGAGACGCTGGCCGCGGTCACCATGACCAGGAGTAATAAGCCGAGGGTGTCGACGACGATGCTGCGTTTTCGGCCCACGATCTTCTTGCCGGCGTCGGTGCCCTGGGTGTCGGTGGGCACGCTGGGAGCGGTCTTGACGCTCTGCGCGTCGATGACGCAAGCCGTGGGCTCGACAGCGCGTCCTTCCTGCTCACGGACCATTCGGTGCAGGCGGACGCCGAGTTTCTCGATGGTGCCGTCGGCGGTCCAGGCGCTGAAGTAGCTGAACACGGTGGTGTGCGGCGGGAAGTCGTGCGGAAGGTAGCGCCACGGGACCCCGGTCCGGTTGAGGAAGAGGATCGCGTCCATGACTTCCCGCAGGTCAGTGACCTTGCCGCCAAGGTTGAGCGAGGTCTTCTGCCGCTCGGCCCGCCAGGCCGTCAAGGTTGGCTCCATCAACGCCCAGCGGGCATCGGACAGGTCGCTCAGGTAGGGCTTGCGTTGCTTCGAAGGGGCCATGAGGATACTGACGCACGAGGCGTCCAACCGGGCATATCACTCGATCGGGCGAGGCAAAAGCGGCGTTCAATCCCATATTCGAACCGGACAGGAGCTCTTGGCGAGAATCGATGCAAACCGCAAGGTCATGCCCGTCTCGACTGGCGCGACATACTGCTTGTTCTGCCTTTATGCGGCTAATCCCGACGGGTGTTGAACCTCCTCAAATAGCCGCAAAAGTGATGAGGACGTCCTCTGAGATCTGTAGGGCTCACACCCCGTTTTCCCAGGTGAACGGGGTGAGCTGTGAGGTCTGTGAGGTGGAGCTCGCGGCCGCGCTTCCGTACGCCCTGGACCGGCCAGCCGACGCGCAGGACGATGGAGTCATGGGCGAGCACGACCACGACCAGGACGACGCCGTCGCCGAACCGGCACGGCCGCCGTTGAGCGCGGCACAGGCCCGGGAGATGACGGCTGGGCTGCGCGAGGCGATGGACGACGTCCGGCGCTCCGTGGCGGTGCTCGCTGCCCGGGTCCGCGACGCGCACGCCGCCCGCGTCTGGACACCCCTCGGTCACCCGAGCTGGGAGGCGTACCGCAACGCGGAGGTCGGGATCTCCTCGCATCTGCGCGGGGCATGGGGGGCACTGAGTGATGGTGGTTTCCCATCCGCACGCCAATGTACGAGAAAAGAATCTTGGTTCGTCTGTTCACGCGGGCGGCCTCTCGGACCTCTCATCCATGGACGGCCGATCCGTCCCCCGTACGACGAGAGGATGAGGCGCGATGGATGCTGTCACTGTGGTGGAGGTCGCGGGCCCGGCGCTTGCCGGCACGCTCGCCGCGTACTTCCGCTACCGGGTGCTGCACGCTCGGGCGACCCGCAGGCACCTTGCCGAGGTGGCGCGAGCGGCGGGGCCAGATGGGCAGGTATGCCTGACCGAGCGGCGGCGCGGACAGTACGTGCGGCTCACCGTGAGCCGCCGCGGCGGTGAGGGGGACGAGGCCGCGTGACAACTTCGGGGGAGCCCACGGACGCCGACCCGCCAGTGGACCTGTCCGTCGGCGAGATCGAAGACCGGGCCGCGGAACGCGCCGCCGTCGACGCGGAGTTCTCCGCCTTCTACCGGGCCAACTTTCCGCGCCTGGTCGGGTTCCTCATCCTGATAGGAGCCGGCCGGGAAGACGCGGTGGACGCCGCTCAGGAGACGATGCGCACCCTCCACCAGAAGTGGCGCGAGGTACGCCATCCCAGGGCGTGGTCGCGCACGACCGCCCGCCGGGAGCTGATCCACGCACTCAAGTCCCTCCGGGAGCAGGACCTCGGAGAGCCGCGGGAACCGGCTGAGGCGCCTTTGGTCGGCGACCAGGCCATCTGGGAATCACTGGAACGCGACGAGGTGTTGGCCATCCTGCGAGAACTGCCTCCCTGCCAGCGGCAGGCACTGGCCCTTACGTACGACGGATTCAGACCGGCGGAGATCGCACAGATCCTGGACGTGCCCGCGATGCAGGTGCGGGGCAACCTCGCCCGCGCGCGCCACACCGCGCTGATTGTGCTCGGGAAGCGGAAGGGTGAACACCAGTGACCGCTCACAGGGGCAAGCCCGGGCCCGGCGGCCCGATCGACCGCGAGCTGGCGCAGCGCCATGAGGCGTTCACAGCGAAGCTCGAAGCAGCGCTGGATGTCGAAGCCGGACTGCGCGACATCCTGTTCCAGTCCCGTCACGAGACGTTCACGGCGAAGGTCGAGACCGCTCTGGACGTGGAAGCCGGACTGCGCGACATCCTCACCCACCCCACCATCCAAGCGCCCCCCGGCCACTCTCCTGCTGTCGCCCCGCCTGTCTCCAGCACGACCCCTGGCAATAGCGGGGGGCAGGCCCGTCCGGCCCAGCGGCTGAAGCTGCGCAGCAACCCCCGCGTGAGGGCTGCGCGCCGCGCGCTGCGTGTCGTAGAGAGCTGGACCAGAAACTCCGACCTCGACCTCGACCTCGACCTCGCCGGCGCCCGTACCCGTGCCCTCGATCGCGCCCGTACCCGGAACCCCGACCTCGACTGCGACCCCGACTGCGACCTCGACTTCGACTTTGACTTCGCCCGCGACCTCGACCTCGACTTCACCCGCGCCCTCGACCTCGCCCTTGCCTTCGACGTTGCCCTCGACCTCGACTGCGCCCCCGGCCGCGCCCGCGCCCTCGACCGCATCCTTGACCGCGCCCACGACCTCCTCAACGACCTCGTCTACGACCTCAGACTCGCTGACGTCATCGCCCGCCACACCCTCGCTCGCGTCCTCACTGCCGCCCTCACTGCCGCCCTCGCCCGCGCCCTCGACCTCGCCCGCGCCCTCACTGCCGCCCTCGATTGCACCCGTGAGCGCGCCCGCGACCTCGCCCCCGCCCGCGTTGACGCCCTCGCGCGCGACCTCACCCGCGCTGACGCCCTCGCCCGCGACCTCGCCCGCGCCCTCACTGCCGCCCTCGACCTCGCCCTCGACGCCGCCCGATCCCGGTGCCTGCAGATCATCAGCGACGAGTACACCCAGGCCGTCGGTACGTCAGTGGCGGTGGACGAGGAATCCCTGGCGAGTCTCATGGACGACTTCACCACGGACGACCTCAGCGACGCGGATATGCGCGAGGGCGACATCGAGCTGACCGGAGTCAGGTGGTCGGACGGCACCACGTGGCCAGCTTCCACCAACATCGACCGTCTCAAGCGGCGTTCCGATCGTCAGGAAGACGGATCCTGGATCATCCGTGCCGGCACCGGGAACGCACGCGAGAACATCCTCACTTGACCGCCCCACCCACCCTCGCCGCATCGCGCACCGTACGGCTGTACCAAGTCGTCCCTCGCGCGTGCATACATGAACCTACGTCTGTCTCTATGCAACCAGTGGCTTTCGCCCGCCGTTTACAGAGATAGCAGCTATCTACTTTTTATGGCGAGAGGGGAGTCATGGCCTCTGCGAGTTCGAGCAGTCCAGAGCCGGACCCAACCTCAGACCCAAACCCGGCACCAGAACCGGAGCCGGGTAGCCCACCCCGCCCGCGTCGCTGGTGGCTCAACGTCCCGATCGGCGCGGCGGTCATTGGGGCACTAGCCACCCTCGCTGTCCCAGTTGTCACCGAATACTTCGACGACGAAAAACCCACACCAACACGCAGCGACAGTAAGAGTTCCCCGTCGACAGAGGAAAGTAGCAAAAGTTCCTGGCCTGTAGAGGACAACGGTAAGAGTTCCCCGTCGGCACGGTGCAGTGTCCCTGTCGAGATCAGCGCGCCTGATCAAGTCGGCAGCACTTTCGAGACGACTACCAAAGTACTTGCGCGCCTTCAAAGGGGACAAAATACTACTTCATCAGCCAGGAAGACAATGTCGGCGAGAAGGGCACGGAGCACTCTGTTTACTGCCCCAAGGAGTCCATCGTCCCCGAGGCGGAAACGAGAAGCTCCATAACCGAACGTGAGATACAAAGGTCACCCATCGGCTCCATGAAACGCTGTACTACCGGCGAGTCGATGCCACTCAGGAGCAGGAACTTTCTACAAACGTGGTGGACACCTGCGTCTGGAAACTGCCGCTGGGGGCGAACAAGGTCTCCAACACCGTCAAGATTAGGCGCCTTTGGTAGCGAGTTCTGGGACGGTACGTACTTGTGTGGACGTTCGCGTAATTCCCCAGCCGGAACGTCGGGAGTGTCTAATCAACGGCGGATCTGATGATCAAGGAGATGCGTCTGATGACGGAGACCGCCGTGGAGAACGGGCAGGCCGAGCAGGTGGTTCAGGCACAGTCGAGTGCGGTGTCGGACGAGCAGCTCGTTGCGATGCTGGTTGACCGTGCCCGCAACGAGGGGCTGCAGCTGACGGGCGAGGGCGGGCTGTTGCAACAGCTCACCAAGCGGGTGCTCGAGTCCGCCCTGGAGGGCGAGATCACCGACCACGTCGGCTACGAGAAGCACGATCCGGCCGGGAAGAACAACGGCAACAGCCGCAACGGGACCCGGGCGAAGACCGTGCTGACCGACGTCGGCCCGGTGGAGGTAAGGGTGCCGCGCGATACCGCCGGCAGCTTCGAGCCGCAGATCGTCAAGAAGCGCCAGCGGCGTCTGACCGGCGTCGACGAGATGGTGCTCTCCTTGTCCGCGAAGGGCCTCACCCACGGGGAGATCTCCGCTCATCTCGCCGAGGTCTACGGGGCGGAGGTGTCCAAGCAGACCATCTCCACCATCACCGACAAGGTCATGGACGGCATGGCCGAATGGCAGAACCGGCCGCTCGACCGCGTCTACCCCGTTCTGTTCGTGGACGCCATCAACGTCAAGATCAGGGATGGGAAGGTCGCGAACCGCCCGATATACGTGGTGATGGCGGTGACCGTGGACGGCACTCGCGACATCCTCGGCATCTGGGCCGGCGACGGCGGCGAGGGCGCCAAGTACTGGCTGCATGTGTTCACCGAGCTGAAGAACCGCGGCCTGGACGACGTGCTGATGCTGGTCTGTGACGGGCTCAAGGGCCTGCCCGAGGCCGTGGAGACCGTCTGGCCCCGCACGATTGTCCAGACGTGCGTGGTTCACCTGCTGCGCAACTCGTTCCGTTACGCGGCCCGCCAGGACTGGGACAAGGTCGCCAAGGCGCTCAAGCCCGTCTACACCGCACCCAGCGAGGACGCGGCGACGGAACGGTTTCTGGAGTTCCAGGAAGCCTGGGGCCGGAAGTATCCGGCGATCATCAAGCTGTGGGAGAACGCCTGGGCCGAGTTCGTCCCCTTCCTCTCCTTCGACGTCGAGATACGCAAGGTCATCTGCAGCACGAACGCGATCGAGAGTGTCAACGCCCGCATCCGCAGGGCCGTCCGCGCCCGCGGGCACTTCCCCAACGAGGCCGCCGCGTTGAAGTGCATCTACATGGCCCTGATGAGCCTGGACCCGACCGGCAAGGGCCGCAAGAGGTGGACCATGCGCTGGAAGGCGCCCCTGAACGCCTTCCAGATCGCCTTCGAAGGCCGCCTGACCCCGAACAACAACTGACACCTCAACAACCAAGATCAGCCGTTAAGTTGACACACCCGGAACGTCACGTAATTCCCCAGGTGCGGGGTCGTGAGCCGACTATGAAGTCCTGGGTCAGTCCCACCAGAGCACGAGGAGAAGGTGCCGTTGGGATGCAGCAAGGTAGAAATCGCGCAGGGCATTGAAGTGCCCCAGCAGGTACTTCCTCGGGCCACCGACGATCTTGTCCGCCCCATGACCGATCAAGGAAGCGGCCTCGGTGTCTTCGGTCGGCAGGCCGGCCAGGACGGCCGGGAAGTCGATTTGACCGAGCAGTTCCGAGACGCGGGCCACTTGAGCTGCGGAAAGGACAGTGGGAGGCGGTCCGAAGGGACCAATGGCATGCGGGTGCGTGTTGAGGAAGCTGAGATCGATGACAGAGTCCCCCTCGGTGGCCTGCCGAAGAGCATCCAGGTGGACGCCGTCGAGACCTGCCAGCTCGCAGACCCGTTCCAACACGGCTGGCGCCCAGTCCAGGTCCAGGACGTCCGCCGACGGCGGATCCCAGTTGGGATCTCCATCGGTCGATGTTCCGGCTGACTGGCGGCATGCGGCGAGATACTCCGCCGGGACGCGGGCGAGTTGCTGGGTGACGGCCATGACGGCAGTATCCCGACGGCGTCCACCGGTTTTCCTACTTGCTTGGGGGCCTGCCGTTCTTGTCGGTGGGGCTCTTGGGGCGCTTGTTGGGGCGGTAGCTGGGGCCGTTCATGATGACCTGGTGGCTGGTGTTGATCAGCCGGTCGAGGAGTGACTCAGCGACGACGGGGTTGGGGAAGAGCGGATACCAGTCGCTGGGTGCCCGGTTGCTGGTGATGATCAGGGACCGTCCCTGCCGCTCGGAGACGAGTTCGTAGAGGTCGTCGGCCTGGGTCGCGGTGAGCTGACGCATGGCGAAATCGTCGAGGATGAGCACGTCGGGCCGTACCAGTTCACGGATCCGTTTCTCCCAGGTGCGGTCCGCGTGGCCGCCGGCCAGGTCGGCGAGGATGCGGCTGGTCTTGGCGAAGCGGACGTGGGCGCCCTGGCGGACCGCGAGATGGCCCAGGACCTGGGCCACGTGTGTCTTGCCCACCCCGACCGTTATCAGCGGGGCGTGAGCCCCTCGATTCTCTGTCTGCGACGAGCGTCACCGTGAGCGTTCTGCGTCGTTGATGCATTGCTATCAACGGGAGTTCTTCAACGAGACGGAACGGCATCAGTGGCGCACAGCTTGGCGGTCCGGCCCGCGAACGGGCGGCGGACGTGGACCGTGATCGACGAGAAATACCGGACCGTCGCGCCGGTCGAGGACTGGCTGGAGGCCCACCGGCAGCTGTGGTCACCGAACACGGTCCGCGGTTATGCGACCTCGCTGGCCCAGTGGTGGACATTCCTCGAACAGCGCGATGAGGCCGAAAGATGGGGCGATCTCGGGGTCCCGGCAGTCGCCGGGTTCCTGTCCTGGCTGCGCAATGGCCGCACCGTCGAGCACGCCCTCGTCACGCCCGAACAGGCCCCGGAGGCAGGGACGCTGGAGGCGAGACTGGCCGCGTTGATCTCCTTCTATCGTTGGCAGGAGGCGGTCTTCTCGGTGCCGGTCGCGGCCGGCTCATGCGCGGGACGCCGCGCCGGGCGCCGGCCCGGGGGCTGCTCGCGCACTTGGACGCCCGCACCGCACCGGCACGGTCCTCGCTGGTCAGGGTCCGGCGCCAGAGGCATCGCGGGCGCCCTCCGCTGCTGCTGCCGACCGAGATCCAGGCGATCCTGGACGGCTGCGCGATGCCGGACGCCACGGTCGGCGACTGGAACGGAAACCTGCGCGACCGGCTGCTGTTCGCTCTGCTCGCGGAGACCGGGATGCGCCTCGGCGAGGCTCTTGGCCTGCGGATCTGTGACTTCGTGATGGGCCGCGGCGCGACTCCCTATGTCGAGATCGTGCCGCGCGAGGACAATCCGAACGGGGCGAGGGTGAAGATGATGCGCCCACGGCGGGTCTATGTCGGCTGCGACCTGGAGCGATTGTTCGCCGACTACCTCACCCAACTCGCCTGCGGGGCCGCAGAGTTGGGCATCGAGATCGATACCGGCTCGCCGTTGCTGGTGAACCTGGAACGGCCGCCGCTGCTGGCCGCCCTGCGCGAGGGCACGGTGCGGGACAAGGTGTCCGCCCTGCGCAAGAAGAGCATCGGGCCCGCCTCCTGGACGCCGCACTGGTTCCGTCACAGCCACGCGACCGCGCTCCTGCTGGCCGGGACGCCGGAGTGGGTGGTCTCCCGGCGGCTCGGTCACGCACACGTGCAGACGACGCTCGACCTTTATGGCAACCCTCGGGAATTGCATCAGACGGGCGAGAAACCGCAGGTCGCGTGGTCACGGCGGGAAACGGAAGGACTCCGTAGCCTATACGAACTGGCGTCCTGAGCAGTGGTGTTGCCGAGACCATCCCTTCTGATGCATGATCTGCTCTCCAGAAGGGATGGTCTGGAGTGGTGCATCAGCGCAAGGTGGCCCTGGCCGGGGCGGCTCATATGGAGCTTGTCTCCGGAGTGGTCCAGCTGCGTCCGGAGGACGCGATGTTCGACGCGATGCTGCGGGGCTGGCGGGCTCAGCAGAAGTCGCGAGGGCTGAAGGACGAGACGATCGACCCGAGGGAACGGCTGATCCGCCGTTTCCTGGAGTTCGCGAACGAGTACCCGTGGCAGTGGACGCCGGCCCACCTGGACGAGTGGTCGGCATCTCTGACGAGCGAGAAGCATCTGGCGCCGTCCACGATCCGCAGCTACCAGGGCACTGTCCGGCTGTTCACCGAGCTTCTCATCGACGCCCGTTACGGTTGGGGCCCGGCATGTGAGGAAGCATTCGGCACCTATCCGGTGGCGATCTGTCATGAGTGGAATACCCTCCCTCACCTGCAGGAGTACGAAGGCGCCCCGGAGGCGAGGCCGTTCACAAGGGAAGAGCTTCAGCGGTTCCTCGACTACGCCGACGACCAGGTCGCACGCGCCGTGAAGTCCAAACGCAAGGGGGCCCTCGCCGCCTACCGGGATGCCACCCTCTTCAAGGTCATCTATGGGTGGGGGCTTCGCCGGACCGAAACGTCCAAGCTCGATGTGGTCGACTTCGGGCGGAACCCGCAGGCCCGGCAGTTCGGCCGGTACGGCACGCTCAACGTCCGCTTCGGCAAGGCGAAGAAGGGGCAGCCGCCGCGGCGGCGGAACGTGCTGTCGGTGATGGACTGGGCCGTCGAGGCTGTCGCTGACTACGTCGAGAACGTCCGGCCGCGGTTCGGAGCCCCTGATCACCCGGCTCTGTGGATTACCGAGCGAGGGGGCCGCCTCCAGCCCGGTTCTATCAACGACAGGTTTGAGGCATACCGCGACGCCTTGAAGCTTCCGAAAGATCTGACTCCCCACTCAATCCGGCATTCTTACGTCACGCATCTGACCGAGGACGGGGTCGATCGCCGGTTCATCCAGCAGCAGGTCGGCCATGAGTGCGACAGCTCCCTGGCCATCTACACGCACGTCAGCGATGACTTCATGAACACTTCCCTGCACAAGGCACTGGCTCCGGCGTTCGCCGGGGCCTGACAGGAGGAATCCGGCGATGGCCGCCAAGCTCGACTACCACTGGCACCTGCGCAAAGTCATGGCCGATCGCGGGATGTTCTCGACCACCGACCTCATCCCTCCGCTCGCCGAACGCGGCATCAGCCTGTCATCGAGCCAGGTCTACCGGCTCGTCGTCGAGCGACCTGAACGGCTGAGCCTGAAGATCCTCATGGCCCTGCTCGACATCCTCGACTGCACCATGGACGACCTCATCGAGCCCATCGTGGCGGCCGGGGCCGTGAAGAAGCCGAAGAAGGCAGCCGTCGGCGGCGGCACGGCATCCGGTTCGGAGGGACTCGGCGGACTGCGGCCCAAGCGGGCCAGGATCAGGGGTGTTGACCGGCCGTGACCACTGCTGACCATCTCGATCGGGCCGTCGCGGACCCGATCGGCCTGATCACAGACCTGGTCGCAGACGTCGAGGAGGGACTCGGCGCCGAGACCATCCGGGCCGTGGTCACCGCGGTCGCGGGCGGCCGCGCGAAGTCACGGCGCCTGGCGGAAGCCCTGGCCACGCGGCCCGCCGTCCTGACCGACGGCCGGTCCCCGGCACCCCGGGCCATCGGCGATCTACTCATCGGGCTCCGCAGGGCAGGCGCCTCGGCGATCTCGCCGCCGGTCTGCGTCGAGTGCGGCAAGAAGTTACGAACCTTCCAGCGGCAGGGCCAGGACTGGTACTGCTCGGTCTGCGGGCAGGAGACCACGGAGTGCACCGCCTGCGGCAACGTCCGCCGCGTCGGCTTCCGGGACCGCATGGGGCTGCCACGTTGCAAGATGTGTCCCGACAACGACGACCGTGATCCGGTCACGGTCGTCCACGAGGTGATCACCGCGATCGCCCCGGACGCCGACCGCGACGTGATCGCCGAAGCCCTCCGTCGCACGGCACCCCAGCGTCCCACCTATCGGCAGCGAGTGGTCTGGGCCCTGGAGGAGAACCCACGTCTGCTGACCGGAGAGGGCCATTTGGCACCGCATCGTGCCATTCTGCGGTTCATCGACTTGTTGCACGAGGCAGGCGTCGCCGGGATCGTCCGGCCCGCCTGCCCCCGCTGCCACCGGGTTGTCCACATCGACAAGCCGCTGGACGGGCAGCGGGTCTGCCGCAACTGCATCGCCAAGTCCCGCATCGAAGAATGCGTACGCTGTGGTGCTCGGCGCGAACCGGCTACCCGCGACGCCCAGGGGCGACCACTGTGTCCGAACTGCCTGATCAGGGACCCGGCCAACCGGGAGACGTGCACCGTCTGCGGCGAGTCACGCATGGTCAGCTGCCGCACCGCCGAAGGGCCGGTCTGCCCGAACTGCCGTCCCCTGCCCGTACTGCTCTGCTCGATCTGCGGCCGCACCGCACCCTGCATGCTCTCGAAGCTCACCGGCCTGCCCCGCTGCGGCGGCTGCGACAGACGCCCGGCTCACTGCATCGTCTGCGGACGACTCCGCGGCATCCACTCCGGCACCGCCGACGCCCCCGTCTGCGGCCCCTGCACCACACCGGACGCCGAGCTCTGGCGCCCGTGCCCGACCTGCGGACAAGCCGAACGGCTGCATGCGCCGGGTCCGTGCCCCCGCTGCACCCTCAAGGAGCGGCTCCACGAGCTCCTCTCCACTGACACCGGCTCCATACCCCCGAAACTGCAGGCCCTCCACGAGGCCCTGGCCGGCACCGAACGCGCCGGCACCGCGATGCGCTGGCTCTCCAATGGCATCGTCTCCACCGTCCTGTCCGACCTCGGCTCCGGCCGCCGCCCCCTCACCCACGAAGCCCTGGACGAACTCCCCGAAGGTAAGGTCGTCGAACACATCCGCAGCGTCCTCGTCGCCACCGACACCCTGCCGAAACGCGACGAGCAGATGGTCCGTCTTGAACGGCACGTGAAGGACCTCGTCACCTCCCACACGACCGCCGAAGGACGGAAAATCCTGCACCGGTACGCAACCTGGCACCTCCTGCGCCGGCTTCGCCGACGCAGTCGCGGCAAGGAGACCACGCACAACCAGCTCCAGGTCGCGCGGCAACATCTGCGGGCAGCCGTCTATCTCCTGAACTGGCTTGCGGACCAGAACCTGACCCTTGCCACTTGCCAGCAGACCGACCTTGAGCGCTGGATGACCAGCGACGACGTCCGCCACCGCCAGGAGGCAGGCCACTTCGTGCGCTGGGCCCTCTCCCAGAAGATCGCCCGCGATCTCACCTTCCCGGCCGAACGATGGAACGGCCCCTCCCAGCCCATGGACGACGAAGTCCGCTGGCACACCGCCCGCCGCCTGCTGCACGATGACACCCTCAAGTCCGAAGACCGCCTCGCTGGCCTGCTGTTGCTCCTCTATGCCCAGTGGCCCGCGGCGATCTCCCGGCTCACCGTCGCCCACATCGAGGAGACGGACGGAGAGGTCCGCATCCGCCTCGGCGCCGTCCCGGTCGAACTTCCCGCACCTGTCGCCGAACTGGCCCTCCACCAGGTCGAGGCTCGTCGCAGCCATGCCGTCCTCGGCCGCACAGACTCGCCCTGGCTCTTCCCCGGAGGCCAGCCCGGCCGACCGATCAGCGCCTGGGCCATGGGCGAACGGCTCCGCAAACTCGGCATCCGCCTCGCGGAAGCCCGCTCGACCGCACTGTTCCAGCTTGCCTCCGAGCTGCCCGCTGCGGTTCTCGCCCGCACCCTCGGCATCGACATCACCGTTGCCGTCAAGTGGCAGCGAGCCGCTGCCGGAGACTGGGGCGCTTACGCAGCCGAGGTCAGCCGCCGGACCAGGTCGTCGTGACACTCAGGGCGGGCCAGTCCAGCACGGTGAGCTCGGGCCATTGCTCTTGCCATCGTGCCGCCTTGGTCTCATAGACCGAGCGAGGGGCGAGCACAGGGTTCGGCCGGACGACGAGGTTGAACATGTCCGAAAGGCCATGCGGCGCATACACGCGCCACCGGCCGTCAGTCTCCAGCCGGACTCCCAGACAGCAGGTCGTCGCAGCGAAACTGTCGATCGCCGCCTCAGTGGAGTCATACGGCGGACACGCCACTCCGAACTTGTCCTCATACCAGAGGTGGACCCGGGCCTCGTTGCGGATCTCAACCTCTGCCGGAAGGTCGGCGAAGACCTCCTTGCCGGTCTTGATCACGGCATCTTCTGCTTCCCAGGACAGATCGTCGGCGTCGAAGTAGAAGACGTCGTAGTCCTTGATGCCGCTGGTCGGTGGTCTGTCCGTTGCCACGTTCCACACAGTCTGGAACAGGCATCCCGCGGTCACAAACCACCCAGGCAGACCCAACGTCGCAGTCCGCGCCAGCACCTCCGTCAACACGTCGTTACGCGATAGCACCGCACGCAGGGACTCGAGTTGCTCGTCGAGAGGGAGTCGGCTGATCACCACCCCTGCCTACCACAACTCGCCCAGGGCCACGGCCGATCCACTTCGCGAAGCCCCTCCTGGCTGTTTCGACGGCTGCGGGAGGTCGATCCCACTGAAAACTCAGGCATCGCGAGCAGAACCAGCTGGGAAGCTGTCTTCATGATGGACAAGGCCGGCGGGGTTCAAGGTCAGACGGTTCACCCGGGAAAGTACGCGCGCATCGAGCGGGAACGGCGGTTCTTGCAGGCTGAAGCGCCGGCACCGTCAGCAGTGACGGTCACCCGGATGATCACCGACCGCTATCTGGTGGGAACGCGCCTGCGTCTGCGACGCGCCGAACGGTCAGACGGCGGCTGCGAACTCAAGCTCACCCAGAAGGTGCCGGTCTCTCGGCCAGGCGCGGTTCAGGGCCTGATCACGAATACGTACTTGTCGTCGGCTGAGTACGACCTGCTCGCCTCACTGCCGGCCGCAGTGTTGACCAAGACGCGTTTCAGCGTGCCTCCCTTGGGCGTCGACGTCTTCGACGGACGTTTGCAGGGCCTGGTCCTGGCGGAGGGCGAGTTCACCACCGACGAGGAGGCCCAGTCCTTTATGCCCCCTCCAGAGTGCGTGGCAGAGGTGACCGACGACGCCCGCTTCACCGGAGGCCGACTCGTCGAGACCTCTCGCCAAGACCTGCTTCAGTGGCTGGCCGAGTACGGGCTCCATCCAGCGACTCCCTAGGCGTCGAAGCCTCTCGGGCACAGGCATTCAGGCAGTTCCAATACCCGACTCCACCATTAAAGGTCTCCCTGGAGCGGAAACGCAAAGCCGTCGAGACAGTTGCCCAGCTGACCCTCGACCGGCACGGCAACCCCCACGGCTACAGCGACGCACTGGCCTACGAGGGCCAGACCGTCGCGGTCCCCTACGGCGGCTGCAGCGAACCGAGTAACGTCAAGGCTGGCGGGCAGCACTGCCGTATCCGCTTCCAGTGCGCTGGCTGCGACTTCTACCGCCCCGACCCCTCCTACCTGCCGGCGTTGGAACAACAGGTCGCCGAGCTGCGGGCCGACAAGGAGGCAGCCCTGGCGATGGGCGCTGCCGACTGGGTCATCCGCAACTTCGACGACCAGATCGCCGGCTACGGCAAGTCCCTGGACCAGATGCAGCACACGCTTCAAGCACTGCCAGAGCGCGAACGAACGGCCGTTGAGGAAGCGGCCCGAGAACTGCGCAAGGCGCGATCAGCCGCCGCATTCATCCCACTGGACCGCCTGAACGTACGGAGCAGCGGGTGAGCAGAACCGCATCGTCTCGCGACGCCCGCGTGGCTCGGTTGCGCCAGGCCAGGCAATCGGACAGCGTCACCAAGACCACCCGTGCGCGGGAAGTTATCCGCGACCTGCTCACAGCCGGACAACGCGTCTCCTTCGCCCGCGTCGCACGAGAAGCGAGCGTGTCGACGTGGTTCGTCTACAACAATCCCGAGGTCAAGGCGGCGATCCGGGACGCGATGAACGACCAGACCCATCATGGGATAGAAGCAGCTGCGGCTCCCCGGTCTGAGCGGGCCACGCCCGCCAGCCTGCACACCGACCTCGCGCTCGCCCGTGAGGAGATCCAGGACCTGAAACGGGAGCGTGACACTTTGAAGCGCCGCGTCCAGCTTGCTCTGCGCGCGGAGATCGACCACGTGGCACAGGCCGATCTCGTCGATCGAATCCAGGATCTGGAACACCACAATCAGGTCCTGGCCACAGACCTCACCCAGGCCCGCGCCAGCGCCGAACGACTCGCGAAGCAGCGTGAGGAGTCGGAAGAAACGATCACGTCGCTTCGGCTCGCCCTGCGCAAGGCCATACGCGCAGTGCCTTGAGATCCTCATCCGACGAAGTGGTGGCCCCTACCGAGAGGGGCCGCCACCCGTCATCACCGGGCGAGTTCGACCGTGATCGGCTTGGTGGTGCAGGAGGAGGCGAGACGGGTGAAAGTGTCCTTCTCGCGACTGTCCACAGTCAGGCCGTAAGGACAGCTGATCAGCGGTGGGCGGGGAAGTTCATCGGGCCATGGCCGGTTGCCGCAGACGGGAGCTCCCAGTCGTTGCTGCCGCGGTGCACCCTTTGTCCCGGAAGCGCGCATGCCGGACGTAGCCCTGCTCATGCACAGCGACATGTAGTCGGGTTAGCCCGCTCTCAGCCTACGAAATCATCGAGATCTGTTGCAGCCGACGCCGCACGGGAGCGGCCAGGGCAAGCCCCCCGGCCAGCCCGGCGCCGCCCAGGACGGCACATGTCCACCACAGGACGGCGGGTCCCGCAGTGGCGTACAGCTGGGCTCCCATCGGCAGCCCGATCAGCTGTGCGGCCGCATACGACCAGCCGAACGTGGCCTGGTAGCGGCCCTGGGCACGGTCCGGGGCCAGATCGGCGACCAGGGAGCCGACGAAGCTGGCTGCCCCGATCTCGCCCAGGGTCCAGACGCATACCGTTACGACGTAGCCGAGCGCGGAGTCGGCCAGTGCGGTGGCGGCAATACCCAGGCCGAAAACCAGCCAGGACACCCCCAGCACTACCAGCCGGTCGTAGCGTTCTAGCCAGGCAGAGAGCAGGGGCTGGGTGACACTGATGATGATGCCGTTGGCCAGGAAGACTGATCCGTAGACGGAGCCGCTCAGGCCGTCGTCCCTGATGGCCAGCGGCAAACCGACCGTGATCTGGGCGGTGACTATCCCGTTGACCAGGTTGAGCGCGGCAAGGGCGAGCAGCAGCCGGTCGTGCAGCGCACCGGGTGCAGCCAACCCGTCTGCGGCGGGCGCTCGTTCGCGCTCCGGAGGGTCCGCCGGCAGTAGGACGAAAATCAGCAGGGCGAACGCGCCGGTGGTCAGTGCCTGCACAGCGAACAGGGTCCCGTAGCCGTGCCGGGCGAGCAGACCGGCGAGCAGACCACCCAGTGCCACACCGAGATTGACGGCCCAGTAGATGAGGCTGTATGCGCGCGGACGGTCGGCGACCGGTACGGAGGTGGCGACCACCGCGGCGGCAGCCGGGCGGTAGATGTCGGCCACGACGCCGAACAGCAGTGCGGCGGCGAGGACCGACCCCAGCCCTCGGGCTGTGCCGAGTAGGGCGCTGGTGGCGCAACTGGCCGAAAGCCCTGCCACCAGTGCGAAGCGAGGGCCGAACAGGTCCGTGAGCACACCCCCCAGCGGCTGGGAGGCGAGGCCGCCCACACCGACCGCTCCGAGCACGATTCCCGCATCCTCCGCCGTCAGACCTTGCTCCCCCAGATAAAGCACCAGGAAGGGCACGGCCATGCTGCCGATGCGGTTGATGAACTGGCCTGAGAAGACGACCCAGAAGCTTCTCGGCAATCCACCCATACGAACCGCACCGACGGCGCGCGCCACATTTGGGCCGAGCGTCAAGAATTCCCCCACAGTAAAAGAGCGACCCATTTGAAATGGGTCCCACGCAGGTGCGCTATCGTTATGAAACCTCGATTGACGCCTATGTCACATATCAGCGACTGACCGGCGGTTTCACACCCGTCAGAGTGCAGAGCGCGCCGGAAATGAAAGCAGAGGTCATTTCGGCGACGACCTTGCCTCCGTTCCTGACCGACGCGCGGATGAGGCTGGCGCTCCGGCCGATCTTAATGGGGTGGTCCGAGTCGCTAGGCTCCATAGGAAAAGCACTTCTCGGACTTGAGGTAGTCGAAGGTCTCCAGCAATGTGCTCGCGTCCGGAGCAGCGGCATACACGCGCGCGAGCGCTCCTGTCATCGTTCCTTCTTCCCATTGCGGCCGTTCTCCTCGCACATAGTTAACCCGTGCGCTCATTACACTGGGCAGCGCAAGCAATTCATCCGCAGTGGGTACATGAGCAATTTCTAGGTGCCGAGACGGTATTTGGGGCAACATGATGGCAGATGCCATCTTGAACTGTCCGATGTCGGGGGGAGTCTTCCCCAGGGCGACATCGGCAAGCGCTCTAATGATGTCGTAGCCGGCAGCGTAGTAAAGCTGCTCCGGAACTCCGCCGCCAACCCGGCAGTTAACCTCGATGATCATCGGGCCGATCGCCGTCAGCTTGAATTCTGCATGCACGGCACAGTTGGTGAGTCCGAGAGCTGTGATTGCCGCCGAGGCGGCACTGTACAGATCATTTATGTCTTCCGCCGGCAACACCGAGGGAAGAATTCCGCCATTTTCCCGGAAAGGATCAGTGAGGGGAAACTTGTCGGTCACGGCGAGATGGCTGATCTGTCCACCATGTACGATGGATTCGACGCTGGCATAGTCTCCGTATCGCTCGTCTGAGTATTTGCTGACGCCTATGAGTCGCTCTTCAAGGATAAAGGTGGCTGTTTTGCCGCCGCGCGCATCGTTTTCATGAGCTGCGCGTGCTGTCTCCCACAGGCCCCTGAGGCTCGTGTCTGGGCCGACCGCGTAGGTTGCCAGGCTGCCCGCCCCGGTCACCGGCTTGAAGATCGCTGGTGACCCAACGTGCCGGTGTGCCTCCTCGAGCTGTTCGGCGCTACGCACCAGCGCAAACCGGGGAACCGGAACGCCGGCCTCAGCCAGACGTTGGCGCTGCACGTACTTGTCACGCATTGCCGGAACAGAAGGCAACGGGTTGGCTGGGAGCCCCAGTTCCGCAGCCGCTGTGTGGGTATCGCTGACCCGCAGCTCGCTGAACGAGAGAAGGCCGTCAGCGTTTTCGGAGAGGGCGAATTTCTTGATCATCTGGACGAGATTCTGGCCCTTGTGGAAGATCGAGCTTCGACACCCCCAGGACGTGAACAGTTCCTGCTTTCCGTTATCCGCCGACTCGTCTCCGGACGGCATCCACAAGACTGCGACATCGTGCCGATCGCAGAGCCGCGGGAGGTACCAATCCGGGGAGAGACCAAATCCATCCACAAGGATAAGCTTCGGGCGGGGGTGAGTCGAGTCATTCATTGGATTCTCCGTAAGGGCGAGACGTGTAGGTTTATGTCAAGTGCGGTTTCATTAGGCGGTCCGAAAGTGACGCAGAGGTCCGGCCTCGGGAGGAAAACGGCCCAGCGCCCACGTCGCACCAGCCGCGACTCTGGAACCCTTTGCGATGTGATGTTTTCGCGCGCGACGAATCCGGCCAGTACCAGTGCCACCGTCTGCAGGGCATATGCTTCCGGAGTACCAGCCGCACTGGGCTCCGTCAGCGACTCCGGCGAAGACCCGAACTTGCCGAAGTCAGTAGTTCCATCCCATCGACAGGAACTTGGCTATCGGCGGCCCGAAATGATCGGTGTCGACCAAGAATGCGTCGTGCCCCTGTGATGAGTCCAGTGGCAGGAATTGAACATCGGTTCCTCCAGCACTTAGCCCCTCAGCAATCTGCTGCTGCTGCTTCAACGGGAACAGGATGTCGGTCTCTACGCCAATCACCAGTGCCTTCTCAAGGTGCAACTTGGACAGGGCGTCGTTCGGGGTGATACCGCAGCACTCACCCAGGTCGAACTGGTCGATCGAATGACTGAGGTAGAGGTAACTGTTGGGGTCAAATTCGCGCAGGAAGCGGTGGGCATGGAATTCCAGATAGCTCTCAACCTCGAATTCCAGGCCAAACGGCTCCTCCTCCGTTTGACGATCTGCGCTCAGGCGCGCTCGACCGAAGCGGCTCTCCCACTCTTGGGCCGAACGATACGTCGCCATGCCCAACTTGCGCGCTATGAGCATGCCTCGCTGCGGATACTGTTCCGCGTGGTACCAGCCCCGGTTCCACAGTGGATCACACCGGATCGCCTCGCGTTGCAGGGAGCGGATGGCGATCGAGAACGGCAGCGAGTGCACTGCCCCGGAGATACTGATATGGCTCTGCGCTATCCCAGGGTGCCGAGCGAGCAGAGCCAATGAGCTCATCCCTCCCATCGAGGCCCCCAGCACGCAGGCCAGGCGATCAAATCCCAACGCGCGCACTGTGTAGGCTGCAGCATCCGCGATGTCCTCAATGGTGACGTCAGGGAATTTGAGCCGATAGAAGTCGCCTGTTCTTGGATCGATAGAGGCTGGTCCCGTCGAGCCCTTACAGCTCCCCAAGGAGTTGATGCAGATAACGTACCAACGGTCCGTGTCGATGGGCTTTCCCGGCCCCACCATTGCCTCCCACCATCCTGGACTTGGGTCGTCCGGGTGTGCGGCAGGGTGCGCGTCGGCCGAAAGGCCGGCGAGAATCAAGATAACCTCGCGTGCAGCGTTCAACTTCCCATAGGTTTGGTAGCCGATGCGCGCACCGTGAAGCGTGCCACCATGCTTCATCGGAAAATCTTCGGGCAGGTCGATGAAGCGAGTGGCAGGGGGGATGAATTCCCTCATGCGCCCGTTCTCCTTCAGGTTCAGGCGACGCCGGGGGCCTCGTCGAGCGAGGCCAGCCATTCGTCGTCCGAGCCCTCATTCATTCCGTCGAACAAAAAGGTGGACAGGTAGCGCTCGCCGGTATCCGGCAGCATGGTGAGAAGGACCGAGCCCTCGGGAGCGGTCTTCGCGATGCGCAGCGCTGTCGCCACGTTGGCTCCGGCTGTTATACCCGTGAAGATTCCTTCCTCGGCGGCGAGCCGGCGCGCGGTGTCGCGTGCCACGACTTCGTCCACGGTCAGGAGTTCATCGATCACGCTTCTGTCCAGCACTCCGGGCACCCAACCGGGGGCCAGCCCCTGAATCTTGTGGGTCTCCCACTCCTGGCCGGCCAACACGGCGGCCTTGTCCGGCTCAAAGGTCACGATGCGTACATTGGGCCGGGCGCGCTTCATCATCTGGCCGACGCCTGTCAGGGTCCCGCTTGTACCGAAGCCACAGACGAAGTAGTCCAGCCGCTTTCCGGCAAAGTCGCTGAGAATCTCCGCCGCTGTGGTTTCCCGGTGGTAGGCAGGATTGGCAGGGTTGTCGAACTGCCGGGAGCGGAACCAGCCATACCTTTCTGCCAATTCGTCGGCAATGACCCTGCCGTCAGTGCGGCCCTCAGCGACAGCGGGGAAGAGGATGACTTTGCCGCCGTAGGCCCGTATGAGCTTCCGCCGCTCCACCGAGAAGTAATCGCACATGACCGCCACAAATCGGTAGCCACGCGCCGCGGCCACCATTGCCAGCGCGACGCCCGCATTGCCCGAGGTACATTCCACGATCGTGTCGCCGGGCTTCAGTTCTCCTCTCGCCTCGGCGTCGAGGATGACGGAGAGCGCGAGGCGGTCCTTCACGGAGCCACCGGGGTTGAACGACTCGACTTTTACATAGAGCGTGACATTCTCAGGCGCAAGCCGGTTCAGTTTGACGATGGGCGTGCGGCCGATAGTGTCGAGAATACTGTCAAAGAGAGGCATGGGGGAACTGTCCTTTGTAGGCGAATACGGGGCTTCTTGTATCCGGCCGTGGGGCAGACGCTGCGTCAGCCGGTAAGCCGCTGCGGTACTCCAGGCGCAGGGGTTATGACCGGGCTGGCCCTGACACTCCCTGGGTTCGATACCCACGAGCTAAGCAGGAGGACCTGCCCCTGCCCCCACCACGGCAAGATCACTCAAGCGGAACCCCTCGTTCGACGGGCACCGCTCAAGTCTGCAAAGACAACGACGGCTTACTGACGCGCCGATATATTTGCACCACCGGAGGAACCCGATGCAGAAATTTCCGGGTCACGGTCGCGCTGCGAACCGCAACATAAGACGGTCAGGTCCATGCAGTCCTGATGGTGCGCGCCACGAAATCGGCTCCATGATCTCAGGGGTTCCCAACGTGGCTGTGAGCTCACTCAAAGCCTCTGAGACGTGGCTGAACGAGGTCTTGGAGGCCATGCAGTGGTGCGGTCCCATACTGAAAGACAGGTGTGATTGGTGCCGCTTTGTGAGGATGTCGAATTCATGACCGCCATCTGAGCCGTCGCGGTTGGCCTGCAGGGAACACAGGATTACCGGGCTGCCCACCGCCAAGTTCATTCCCTGGTATTCAATATCTTCCGTAGCAAACCGAATCTGAAGGGGCGCCCCCGGAATCCAGCGCAACGTTTCGGCGGAAGCAGCATCGGCCAGTTCAGGGTTCCCTGCCAGCGATTGCCATTGCTGTGGATGATACGCAAAGGCTATTACGCTGTTGGCGAACTGTAGCCTGAGTGCCTCAAACCCAATGACCAGTGACATCAACGCGCGCAATGTCGTCGCTGCATCCGGGGACTTGCTGACAAGGACGGATACGGCGTCCCAGCCGGGCCGTCGCCTACGCTGCTCGGCAAGGTCAGTTAGATACAGGTTGAGCTGCATGGCAGCTTCGTTCACCTTGGTCACTACATTGTCGAGTGATAGGTCGTGCACCAGGGACAGGTCACGTGCACATTGCGCAATCGGCGCGTAATCCGCCATGGACACGCCGAGCATCGCGGCGATCATCCGATCAGTGAGAGGTGTGGCAAAATCTTTAAGAAATTCACATTCCGGAGAGACTGCAATTTCCTCCGCCAACTCGCGGGCAATTTTCTGGACGAACGACGGTGTGAACGGCTCGCACTTGAATGCATGCCCAATCAACCGGCGTAGGCCATCATGATTGCCGGTCTGAGATGTGACCGTCAGCGAGTTGATTAGGAGTGACCCGAACCACTCATCAGCGAAACTACTTTCGATACCGGTCAAATTCAACTGTTGGCGGCCGGCATGCACGAGACCGCGGTGGCGCGAGAGTTCGCTTACCTCCCTGTGGCGTAGCACCACCGGTCCCAACTCTGACGTCGCATACCATGATTTCTGCTGTGCGGCCTGCACGCATGGCAGGGCAAAGTGAAATGAACGATCCAGAACATCAAGATGCGCCGGTATTTCGGCATCGACCCCAGGAGATATCTGAGTACGGGAGGAGATATCTCTCCCATTGACCTCACTAGACGCGGGATAATCTAGTCCTCGGTTACTCATAACTGTCACCATTCTGTGAGGTTCGGTGGAATTCCATACGCTCACACTGAATAAGGTGCGGCACATGGAGGGGTCTCCTCGACCCGAATTTACTTGAATTGACTGCCCTCTATGCCAAGCAACGGTCAGTGGCTCGTCGTTAGTGTCCCTGCCACTCCGGATAACGCTCGGTTCGGTAAATTGGAGCAACCGCTACTACCTTACGGTCGCCAATGCGAGGTCACGCAATACCTCGCTCGCAAGATGGCACCTTCGGGCACAGTGTTTGGTAGCAGTGCTTGCTTGCGGAGTGCCCCTGATGCCCATTGCGGACAGTTAATTCTTCTCCTTTTGGCCAGGCCCGTCGCGCCAGAGCCCCGACGCCTTGTCTATGGCTTGTGCTGTTATGTGACGATCACCTGTTGCCATAGATGGAGCGTGCAGTTCCGAAAGGGCACCATCGAGACAGTCCTACTGCCCGTGCGTACCATCGAGATTGACATCTCCAACGGCGTGATCGGCCTGTTGTCCACGGACAAGCGAGACGTGGTCGCCGCGACCTTGCGCGTCAGGGCTTCGGCGTATTCGCGCGCAGTCCGGTTCGTGATCACGTGAGGACGAGTAGTGCGAACAGGCGTTTCAGGTCGCGGGCGTCGACGCGGCCTGCTGCCGCCGATGGGCTCCATCGGCGGCTGCGTGGACAACGCGATGATGGAGCCCTTCTGGGGCCGGATCCAGGTCGAACTGAACCGCCCCGGGTTGGTTGGAGACTCTAGATTGTGGTTGTGACCTGGAGTTTCTGGGTTGTCTGGTAGTGGCCGGCTTCGTATTCGGCGGGTGGGACGTGGCCTATCTCACCGTGCAGGCGGCGGAAGTTGTACCAGTCGATCCATTCGGCGGTGGCCAACTCCACCTCGGCCAGGGTCTTCCAGGGCCGTCGGGGCTTGATCAGCTCGGTCTTGTAGAGGCCGATCGTGGATTCCATCAGGGCGTTGTCGTAGGCGTCGCCGACCGAGCCGATGGAGGCTGCGATGCCGTCGTGGGCCAGGTGCTCGGCGAGCTTGAACGAGGTGTATTGCGACCCGGCATCCGAGTGATGTATGAGCTTGCCGGGCGTGTGCGGGTGGCCGTCGCGGTCCCGCTGCCAGATACCCATCTCCAGCGCGTCCAGGACCAGTTGGGTCTCTTTGCTCATCGCGGCGGACCAGCCGACGATGCGGCGGGAGAAGGTGTCCACGACGAACGCGACGTAGACGGTGCCGGCCCAGGCCGCGACATGCGTGAAGTCCGCGACCCAGGTGCGGTTCGGCGCGTCGGCGACGAAGTCGCGGTCGAGACGGTCCGGGGCCCGTGTCGCGGCCGGGTCGGCGATGGTGGTGACGACCTTCCGGCCGCGGACGGCGCCGGTGATGCCGAGTTCACGCATGAGGCGTTCGACGGTGCACCGGGCCACCGTGTGGCCCTGCCGGTTCAGCTCCCGCCAGATCTTCCTGGCCCCGTAGACACGGTAGTTGGCGTCGAAGATCTCCTTGATCAGGTCCTTGAGAGCGGTGTCCCGCAGTTGGCGGGCGGAGGGATTCTCCTGGCGCTGTTTGTGGGCGTAGTAGGTGGAGGGGGCGATGCTGCAGTCGTGCTCGGAGAGTGTTCTGCAGATCGGCTCGACACCGCCGAAGCGGTCCCGGCACTCGTCGATGAACGCTACGAGCGCAGATGTGGCCGGTCGAGCTCGGCCGCGAAGAAAGACGCCGCGGCCTTCAGGATCTCGTTCGCCCGCTTCAGTTCGGCGTTCTCCTTCTTCAACGCCTTGACCTGGGCAGACTCCTCCGTCGTCGTCCCTGGCCGAGTCCCGCCGTCGACCTGGTCCTGGCGGACCCACGAGCGCAGCGTCTCGGTCGAACCGATCCCCAGCTTGCTCGCGACCGCCTTCATCGCGGCCCACTCGGTGGCGTAGTCGGGCCGCACCTCGGCGACCATGCGGACCGCACGCTTGCGCAGCTCAGGAGGGTAAGGGGAGGGACGTGCCATGACTCAATCCTCTCAGAGAATCGAGCCTCCATTCGACCCGGAACGGTTCAGTGCAGATAAGCCTGGTGTTGCACGAGTCGCGGTCAGCGTCGACCCAGTGGCGGAACTTGGAGCGCTCGTACCCGGTGCGGTCCTCGGTCTGGACGGCCAGGGCGTGGAGGGCCTCGCGTACGGGCAGGGCCACGGTGTCGCCGGGGGCGGCGGCGTGCGCGGCGGCGGGGGAGAGCAGGGCGGCGAGTGCGGAGAACGCGGGGGCAGTGCTGGCGGTATGGGAGCGGGTGGGGCGCACGAAGGGTTCCTCTCGGAGATCACGGACAGCGGGTGATCTTCGTAGCGGGCGAGGCCCGCGCCACGTTCGGCGATCCGCCGCCGGTTCACCCGTACGGGCCGGTAAGTCACACAGGCGCCTGAGGGCCTGAGGCAGCACGCTGTAGGGCTGGCGCCCGGCGCGTTTCGCTCTCACCACCGCGCGCCCCTCGATCGGGTGACGGCGGATCGGTTCTGCACATAGGAGGGGTGACGGGGGCGCGTCGTCAGATGTCTGTACAGAAGGGAGCAGAGTGTGACCTCTGACACGAACCAGGCGGTTCTTGAACAGTGAACCTCTCCGTATGGCTCTGTTTTCCCAGCTCACAGTGCTTGCGTGGAACGTCTGCCCGATTAGAGAACTCACGTTCCGCTTACGGTCAAGATCGGTGAGTGACGATTTTCGGGGGTCGCATGAGTTTCAGGCCTTGAAAATCGACAGGGTGGTGCGTGAGGGCCCAATCCAACTGGGCGCTTGCGCGGGAAAGTTGACCCGTGCTGGATCCCACCGGCCTCGACGGAGAGTCCGGTGCCCGCATCGCATGGAGGACCGTATGGGCAACGGCGACGTCACCACTGACGTATCGCCCCAGGACGGCGGCCACGGCCAGCCCGTCCAGGCCCCTCCCGACCTGCCGCTGGACTTCGAGGCCTTCTACCTGGGACATCAGGAGTTCTTCCACGACTTCGCGGAGATCCACCTGGGAAGCCGCCGGGTCGCCGAACAGGTCGTCCACCACGTCTTCCTGACCATCCTGGGCGGCTGGGACGATCTGCTGCAGCAGGGCGACCTCGAACAGCAGACCCTGGCGGTGCTGCACTGCTGCGTCACCCGCCGCCTCAAGGAGGACGGACGCCCGCCAGCCTTCCTCATCAACGCCCCGATAGCCCGCAACCTGCAAGCGGTGCGCAGCCAGCTGGAGATCGCCAGCAGCACGAACGGCCTGTACGAGGCGATCCTTCAGTTGCCCACCCGCCAGTTCACCGTCATCGTCCTGCGCCATCTGCTCGGCTACCCGACCAAGCAGATCGCCCGCTACATGGGCCTGGACACCCGCACCGTCGACTACCACGGCCGCAAAGGCAAGGACCGCCTGCGCATCCAGCTGCGCCTGCCCGCCGACCCGCACAAGAGCAAGAAGGGACCGGGACAGTGAGCACCACCATCGACGCCCTCCTGGCCGACGCCCGTGTCCCCACCACACGGCACGAGGGCTTCGACGTCGGCGCCGCGCTGCGCCGCCTCGCCGCCGACGCAGCCACCGCGTCACCGATGCCGAACCGGGACATGGTCCGTGCCGCGGAGGCCGGCCAGCGGCTGTCGGTGGTGTGCCGCTGGATCCTCAACAAGCCCGACGCCGCCGACCACGTCGACCGCCTCGCCCAGGAACCCGACGAAGTGACCGCGGACCAGCTGGACGTCGACGGCGCCCTCATCTTCGCGTGCCTGCTCCACCTCACCGACCACCGCGAGAGCGCCCAGTTCTGGTGGCAGCTCGCCGCCGGGGCCGGCCACCGCGCCGCCGCCTACTGCCTGCACCTGCACCACCTCGCCCTCGGTGAGACGCGCGAGGCACGGCACTGGCTCCACGAGGTCACCCACGACGTCCTCGACTCCGAAGCCCCCGACAGCGACTTCCTCGCCACCCTCGAAGCCGTCGCGACGTACGTCCGCAGGACCGGCTCCAGCCTCACCAGCCCGCCCACCGGAGGCCTCGAAATGGAGGTCGACCGCCTCGCCACCGAGAAGACCGGCTCGTGCATCATCGTCCGGCGCCCCGACCAGCAACTCGCCGACCGACTGCATGACTTCACCCGCCGCTGACCGCGCGACACCACCGAGCGTGTGGCTTTGTGACGGTTACCACCCCGTGGCTGAGCCCACGTCATCTACCTGCGCTTTCAGCTGGGTCGTGAGCCGCTCGGTGGGAACTGGACGGCGCGAGACGGCGCGAGACGGCGCGAGACGGCACTCATGGCTGCGACGCCGGAACCGGCTGTTCGCGGCCGTCGATACACTCCCCTGAACGCGCAGAAGGAGCCCTGAATCCCAACTGGTTTCTCAGGCCACAGTGTTGGGAGGGCTCCCTGCGCGGTGTTCCAGCACGCCGAAAACGAGAGGAACTCCGTTGGACGAGAGTAACGCGAAACGCGGGCCGAAGCACTGGGCACACATGGGCAGGCGGGTCAGGGACACCGGCTATCGCCTGCGCAAATGGCTCGGAAGGCATGGCCAGGATGTCCAGATCCAGTTTCTCCAGGGTGCGGCGAACCGGCTCGGCAGCGGCGCGGTGACCCTGCTCATCCTGTGGTGGGAGACCCGCCACTGACGCCGGCGGCGGGCCCTGCGGGTGGGCCCGCCGTATCCTCGCCAACCGGCCTTCTGCCGGCGGCACATTGCGAACGTCGCTTTCGCCATGAGATGACGACACCGACGTCTCACCAGTCCCTGCGTTCTGGAGACCCAAGACTGGCGCCGTAGCCGTACCGGGCACCGCCCACGTCAAGCAGCGCACGACGCGGTTTCCTTGATCTCATTGGGCGTGGTGCAGCCAGCGCTGGAGGGTGTTGTTGACGTCTGCCGGCAGGGTGCTGAGCTGGTCGATGACGGCACGGTCTTCGGGCATCGGGGGGATGCCGGTGACGGTGAGTGCCGCATGCAGGGCGAGACGTTGCTGGTCGTGTGGGCTGAGGATGTAGTTGAGGCGGTCGGCGGGGTTGGGCGGCGGCAGGAAGTAGTCGAGGTCATCGCAGGGCTGGGCGGCAGTCGGCCAGGCATCGTCACTGGGATGTACGGCGTAGGGGTCGACGACGGCGCACGAACCGAGGCTCTCGTAGCTCCAGGCGGTCATTTCTGTCTCCTCACCGGCGAACTGCGGATCACAGGTCCAGAGCACCGCAAGGACCCCTTCGGTTGCGGCCGCGACCGTACGTCACACTGAGCTTCTTCGAGTTGGCCTCCGATCAGGTGACGGCCTGCGAAGCGCAACGAGCGAGGCCCCCGGGCTGTTGATCGAGATGTCTGACGTCTCAACCACGCTGCTCGGGGGCCTCGTTGGTCATCTGTCCTGCCGCACTCGACCTGCCCCATGCCCTCGTGGAGTGGGTCACGATGCTCATCGTCACCCGTGAGGGTGACCGGCGCTGCAAGCTCCGCCCATCTCAACGCGCGATGGTGGCACTGGTGTACCTGCGCGAACACACCACCCTGGCGAAGATCGCTACCGGGTTCGGAATCAGCGAATCCACCGCCCACGCCTACACCAGCACGGTCATCCACCTGCTCGCCGAACGCGCGCCGGGCCTGCTGAAGGTCCTGCGCGAGGCCGATGCGGACTTCGTCCTGCTGGACGGCACGCTCGCCGAGTGCGACCGGGTCGGCGACGGACGGGCCGACTACTCCCACAAGCACCGCCGGCACGGGGTGAACGTGCAGGTGGTCACCGATCCGGGCGGCCGACTGCTGTGGCTCTCACCCGCACTGCCCGGCCGGACTCACGACCTGACCGCCGCCCGCACCCACCGGATCATCCGCATCTGCGAACGCCAGGGCGTCCCCATCCTGGCCGACCTCGCCTACCAGGGCGGCGGCCCGTGGGTAAGTACCGGCATCAAACTCAAGCCCCTGCAGGAACTCACCCTCACCGAGAAGACCCTCAACCGCGCGCTGTCCGCGGCACGGGCACCGGTCGAACGCGGCGTCGCACACCTGAAGTCCTGGCGCATCTTCCGCAGATCCCGATGCAGTCCCAACCGGATGACGTCAATCGCCAAAGCCGTCCTCACCCTGGAGCGGCAACGCTGAAGAAGCTCACTGATGGCGCCATCGACTGCTGATCACCTGGTGTGACCAGTAGATGGCAGTCGGCGCAGCACTCCGGCGATGTTCGGCAGAAATAGTGACAGAGCGTCACTCGGCCGTGGTGCGGCCACGTGCTGGCCAGGGTGGCGCTGCTCTTGCCGGGGTACGTTCCCCGATGATCTGGCGGCACCGTGGCTTCACCAGTGAGTCGTGGCTCCACCCAACGAGTTTTGGCCCCCTTTGCTGCAGTAGTCCACCGGCGGGTGAGGCTTCTCCGCGCAGGTTTGGCGGATGCCGGGGGCAGGAATCGCTATGTCACCGGCAGGCGGGCAAGTACCGGAACCCCCTGATCAGCCGTGATGCTCTGCCGGGTGTCCCACCCTCGCGGCCTCGGGCCAACCTTCGGGAGAGCAGCTGTGGTTGATCTCGGTTTCGTGGGCCCCAGCCGGCCCGCCAACGACTACCGGTTCGTGAGCGTCACCGACGGTGACACCCCCAACATCGAAATGGCCATCCGCATGGTGTCCATCGACACCCCGGAAAGCCACTACGGCGGCGCCCCGGCCACCGCCCAGGCCACTCTGGAGCGCACCAAGACGCGGCTGCTAAACGGCACCTACGACGCGCTGCCGCAGGACCTGCGCAATTATCTCGTCGCCCGGATCACCCCCGACGCCGCGCAGCGCCATCAGGACGCGGGCCAGGCGGCGGCCGAGGCGCATACGGCCATGGTGGCCACCCGCCTGGCCCGTCCCGACGGCTCCCAGCGCAAGATGGCCGTGATCGCCACCGGCGAGCTCGTCGAGGGCAACGGACGCCTGCTGGCCTACACCGCGCCCCGGTTCATCGGCAGCGCCTCCGATCCGCTGCCGCCACGCGACAACCCCCGCCGGTGAACGTTCAACCTGGACATGGTGGCGCTCGGCTGGGCGGCCACCTTCCTCATCTACCCCTCCATCCCGCCCGCCAGGGACCTGAACCTGCTGCTGGACGGAGGCGCAGGCGGCCTGGACACAGCAACTCGGCGCCTGGGCCCAGTTCGGGCAGGACCTGCTGCTGGGATACGAGTACCGGGCCTGCATCAAGCTCGGCGCCAGGGAGCTGACCGACCCGGCCGGGGCGATCTCCCAGGCCTACCAACGGGTGTGCGTGGACCTGCGGATCCTGACCGAAGGAGGCCTCTACGACTACCACCAGGTGCCGCCCCAGCACCGGCTGTGGATCTGGGCGACCGACCTGGGGCAGGCACGCAAGGACCTACTGATCAGCTCCTGAACCCAGGCCCGCGCCGCGCTCCGTGATCCGCCGCCGGCTCACCCGTGCGTGCCGGTAGGTCACACAGGTGCACCGGCCCGGCGCGACGGGCGCGAGCCCGGTGGGCTGGGTGGCCTGCCCCCTCTGGCACGCCCCGCACACCGCGGGCTCTGGGTGGGGACATGCATGAGATCCGGCGGCCGGTAGGACGCCGGGCCAACGAGTGGTCCAGGCGGTGAACTCCTCCGGCGAGAAGACGTTGTCCAGGCTCAGCATCGCGACCGTGTGCGGGACATCCCCCTCCACTGCGCCGCCAGCGACCCTCCCGGTCGGCGATGCGGGCAGCGCCTGATCGGGAAGCTCGGTCTCCCATGCGGCGATGCCGCGGACCAGCCGGTCGTAGGTGTCGTCGTCAAGCACCGAGGTGCCGCCCGTGTAGTAGGCGGCCGACGCCTTTACCGCGTCCTCGACCGCCTGCGCGTAGCGGCGGAAGAACCTGACCGAGCGAACGAACTGGTCGTGCTGGAGCATGTCCGCGGGCATGGGGCAGGCCGCGCGTTCGGTCCCGCTACTACCGTCGCCGCGGGGCTCAGTTCCGTCCGGGGCACGGCGGGTCGTAGTCCAGTTGCGGGATGTACTTGTGCCAGAGGGCGGGTGTCAAGAGATTCCCGGTCGCCCGGCATACGTAGTCGACGGCGGCTTGGGCGGACAGCGGCAGGGTGAACACGGTGTTCTCCCCGGTGCCGATGAAGAGGAAACGCCCGTCAGGGGAGAACACGACGGCGTTGACCCAGTTGATGACGCCGGTCACCGGCAGTCCGTGGGCCCGCGCGCGGCCCCGCTCGTCGACGTCCCACAGTCGGAGCGTCGTGTCGGAACTGCCGCTGATCAGAGTGCGGCCGTCCGGGCTGAAGGCCAGGGTGTAGACGATGTCCGTGTGGCCGGTGAGCGGGGCGCCCGTCGGTGTGGGGCGCGCGCGGTCGGTGAGGTTCCACAAGCGGACTGTGCTGTCGTTGCCGGCGGCGGCGAGGGTACGGCTGTCCGGGCTGAAGGCGACGGCCTGGAGCGGATCCGCGCTGGGACGCAGGGGTGTCCCCAGAGGCGTCGGCTGCGTGGGCTCGGCAATGTCCCACAGGCGGAGGGCGCCGTCTTGTGCCACAGCGGCGAGCGTGCGGCCGTCCGGGCTGACGGCCAGGCGGTTGATCCGGCCTGCCTGGGTCTCTATCGGTGACCCCAGGGACGTGCGGCGGGACGAATCGGAGACGTCCCACAGCCGGATCGTACCGTCGGCGTCGCCGCCTGCCAGCGTGCGCCCGTCCGGCGTGAATCCGACCGCCAGGAGGTTGCCCTGGGGATTGTGCAGCGGACCACCCAGCGGCTGGGGTTTGGCCGGTGCGCTGACGTCCCACAGCCGGATGTCCGGCCCGGCGGCGACGGCCAGGACCCTGCCGTCGGGGCTGAAGGCGACCCAGTTGACGAACGGCGTGTGGCCAGTGATCGACGCGCTGACCTGGCGGGGAGCGGCCGGGTTCCTGACATCCCAGAGACGGACGGTGTTGTCCTGGGAGCCCGAGGCGAGCAGCCGGCCGTCGGGGCTCACGTCCACGGTGTTGACGTAGCCGGTGTGCCCACTCAGGATCGTCCGCGGGATGGTCCACAGGCGGATGGTGTGGTCGGCGCCCGCGCTGGCCAGCATGGTGCCCTTCGGGTCGAAGGCCAGGGCCAGCACGGGCCCGGTGTGACCGTCCAGGGCGTTGGTGAGGTCCCGGACGTCGCCCGGATTCGTCACGTTCTCGAGCCAGATGGTGTTGTCGTCCCCGCCGTAGGCCATGAGGTTGCCCGTGCGCGAGAAGGCGACGGTGTTGACGACGTTGTTACTGGCGGCGGAGTCGACCCGGACCGGCTTGGCGGGGTTCGTGACATTCCACAGGTGGGTCTCCTGGTCGCTCCCGGCCACCGCCAGCGTGCGGCTGTCCGGGCTGAAAGAGACCGCCTGGGCGAAGCCGGGGAGCCCTGCCCTGAAGGAGATGTCGGCCGTCCGGCCGACGGCCGACGGATGCCGACGGTCCGTCACCTTCCACAACCGCACCGTCCCATCGTTTCCAGCGCTCGCCAGCAGCTTGCCGTCCGGGCTGAAGGCCACCCCGTTCACCTCGTCCTCGGAGGCGGGGAGCGGCTCGGAGAGGGGCCGCAGGTGCCCGGGATCGGTGGTGTCCCACAGGTGGATGCGGCCGTCATGGCCTGCCACGGCCAGGGCGTGTCCGTCCGGCCTGAAGGCGAGCGTCCTCAGAGCGCCGGTACCGTCACGGGCCGTGGTGCCGAGGCCGTCCGGGCGGCCAGGGTCACGGATGTCCCACAGGCGTACGATGCCGTCCTCGCCCGTGCTGGCCAGGAGGCGTCCGTCGGGGCTGAAGGCGAGCGCCAGCACCGCGCCCTTGGGCCCGCGCAGCGGATCGCCCAGCGGGACCGGGTGGCCCGCGCGGGCGGTGTTCCACAGCCGGATCGTGCCGTCGCCTCCGGCGCTGGCCAGCACGCGTCCGTCCGGGCTGAAGCCAATGGCGTTCACCCGGTCGGTATGGCCGGTCAACACGGTGGCAAGCGGCACGTTCTGGGCGCTGAGCAGGTGAGTCTCCGTCGACGCGGCCGGCGACATCCGGTGCGCGACCAGAGTCAGCTGGGCGGCCAGCGACGGGTCGGTCGCGCGCACCAGGTCGGCCTGGGCTCTGATCTCGCCGAGGATGGCGGTGTTGCGTTCCTGCTGTGCCGTGTTGCGCTGCTGGAACGCGAGGACGGCGGACAGCGCGACGAGGAGGGCAAGCACGGTCAGACCGGCGACGACCCCCAGGCGGATCCGGCGCGTGCGGTGCCGTTGCCGTACGGAGGCGGCAATGAACGCGGACACATCCGGATCGACCTCGCCCGTGCCCTTATCGTCGCCCAGGGCACAGGCTTCGTCCAGGCGGTGGCCCCGGTACAGCAGCGCCGGGTCGTGGTCGGCGTCCTGCCACGCGGTGGCCGCGTCTTCCAGCCGCTGGCGTGCCATGTACTGGGCGCGGTGGGCCTCGATCCACTCCCGCAGGTGCGGCCAGGCCCGTAGCAGCACCTCGTGGGTGATGGTGACTGTGTCCTGTTCCCGGGTCAGCAGCCGTCCCCGGGTGAACGTCTCGACGACCTCGGCCGTCTCGTCGGAGTGCGGGCCGTGGCTCAGCAGTTCGGCGTACCGCACCGGGCGACGCGTGTCGTGGGTGCCGTCGCCGAACTTGACCAGGCGCAGAAACACGGTCTCCGCGCTGCGCTGCGCCTGCGGATCCAGCCGGTCGAAGCAGCGGTCCGCTTCGGCCGTCACGCTGTGCGCGATGCCGCCTGTGGACTCGTAGCCGTCCACGGTGAGGACGTGTCCTGCCCGGCGCAGCCAGGTGGCCCGCAGCGCGTGGGCGAGCAGTGGAAGCCGCCCGATCTCGTAGGCGTCAGCTTCGTCCGTTCCCGGCGGTGTGTGGTCGGGTTCCGGTGCGCCGAGGTCGCGCAACAGGACCGGTACGAGGCCCGGTTCGACGTCCAGTCCGACAGCGTGGGCGGGATGCAGGATCGCCTCCCGTACGCCGGCCTGGGACAGTGGCCCGACGATCACCTGGTTGCGTTCCACCGCTTCGAGGAGCCCCGGATGGGCGGCGCAGTGGGTGTAGAAGTCCGAGCGCAGGCCGAAGACGACCAGGCCGACGGGCGGTTCGCCGTCGGGGCCCGGGTCCGCCATGGCCAGGACCGCGGCCAGGAAGTCCCGCCGCTCCCGCTCGTCGGTGCACAGCGTGAACAGTTCCTCCAACTGGTCCACGACCAGGAGCAGGCGGCGTCGTGCGCCGTTCCCGCCGTCGCCCGCCGTGAGTGCGCGCCGCAGTTCTGCCGGCTGCCACACCGGAGCGCCTGACCCGTTGCCGGACGTTCCCCGCACTCCGTCCACCATCTCCGACAGGCGGGTGCCGAGGGCCGCCATCGGCTGTGCGCCCGGGGTCAGCCACAGGTGGGGCCAGCACGCCGAGCCCGGCAGGGCTCCCCGGCTGACCTCGGCCAGGAGTCCGGCCCTGAGCAGCGAGGACTTCCCGGCCCCGGAGGGCGCGACGACGATCAGTGCCCCACCCACTGTGAGGCAGGCGTCCAGCCGGACCAGCAGCTTGGCCACGAGCGCGTCCCTGCCGAAGAAGTACGGGGCCTGTTCGGCGCTGAACGCGGCCAGACCGGGATACGGGCACTCCTGGGACATCGTGGCGGCGTGCACACGACGGGCCGTGCGCACGCCGTCCTCGTAGTGCAGGTGCAGGTCCCGCTCCGACACGTACAGGTCCCGGCGTGCCTGATAGATCCTGGCCCGTTCCGAGGCGTGGGCCTCCAGCAGGATCCCCTCTCCGTGCCCGGGATCTCTGTCGGCGGGACTCATGGCCCGTAGATGTTCTGGTCGCGCCCGGCCTGGTACACCCGGCCATGTCCGGATGCCTCTGCCCGGAACTCATGAGATCCGGTGCGGGCGCTGTCCTCGCGCCCCAGAAGCGGGCCGATTTCCTCTTCGATGAGCCGCCGCAGCCCGTCCGCCAGCGCGGGATCGTCCCGCAGCAGCGCGGTCAGACGGGCCGCCCAGGCTGCGACGACGTGTGATTCCGCGTCTTCGTCCCGCGCTCGGCGGGCCGCCAGCACGTGGTCTCGGGACTGCATGAACGCAGCGTCCATCTGGTCTGCCTGCTGCGGACGTATAAGTCGCCACCAGGCTATGAGGGCCGCTCGTGCCTGCTGCCAAGCATCCACGGCCATCGCTCCCACCAAGGACGTGGCTGCGGACGATACGATCGCATCCATCGTCATCAACTCCTTGGGCTGCCTTATGGCTTCCGAACTTAGACAGCCCGTCGATGCTGGTCGCGGATTCCTCGTCCGCAGCCACTTCCGGGCGTTTCGGCCTAAACAATGTCGTCCGGTACGGTGCAAGCTCCTCCGCCCCGGGCCTGCCAACTACCTCCACAGACGGCTCGAATCCATTCTGGACTGGGCTTGTCTGGCATACCTCATATGTGATGCAGACACTTCAAAATGGGATGCGGACACTTAAAAAAATGAGTTGCGCGCAAGCTATCTTGCTTGAGATGCGCGTCAACAAGAGGTTCGAGGAACAGTTCGTCCCCACCATCCCCATCCCCCTTGTTGTAGCAAGTCCACGTCAATAGCAAGCCCATTGACTTTGCACTCTCACCCAAGAAGGCCCTGCATGAACTTCTCGGGGGATTCGCGGAACTTGATCTTCTCCTCCAAGCTGAGTCAACGACCTCCGATTCGATGCCGATTTGATTCCCCCATCGACTTACGGACGTAGGACCCGTTCAACCGGCCGCGAATTACTGGACCCCCCAGAGATTCCCATCGTGTCTCAGCTCAGACGGCTATAAGGTCAGCCTCCGCAGGGAGTTCTGACTCTCTCATTGTCTGCTGGCCTCCGAGTTACGCAACTGCACTCGCGAAGTTCACGGAGGTGCACTACCTGTTTCAAGGAAACCTGGGCACCGCGCGGAGCACGCCCGGTGGTGCGCGGTCGGGGAAACGGCCGGGTGAAGCTTGCCGTCCGGGATGCTGTGGCAGGACGGCGCCGATCGGCCTTTACTGGAAGGTGAGGATCACCAGAATAGGCGACCGAATAGTTTCGCCCGACGCCGGATGCTTCGCCAAGGCAGGAGGTCGTGCCATGGACCCGCCTCTGCGAGAGCGCGACCTACCGCACCTCGTGGTCGACCGCCCGGACCGGCTGCGCGGCCGGGTCTTCGTCCTCGACGACCAGCCGATGCTGGTCGGGCGGGACGCCGACTGCCAGATCCAAGTGGGCGATCCGGGCGTCAGCCGACGGCACGCGGTGGTGTGGCGGGCCTCGGGCCGGACCACCGTCGAGGATCTCGCCTCCACCAACGGCACCATGCTGAACGGTCACCCGGTGCTCGGGCAGCAGGTGCTGCACTCGGGCGACGTGCTGGATTTTGGGCCCTTCGAGGTGCATTACGAAGAGCTGCGCTCCGCCGACCGGACCGTTCAGGCCCCGAAGCCCGGAGCCGGCGGCACCCCGGGCGGTACCTCGGACACCATGCCGGGCTGGGGCCCCGCCCCTGCGCCCGGGCCCATGCCTCACGGTGCTCCCGCCGCAGGGCCGCCACCCTCCGGCCCGCCGGGCCGCCCGGCACCGCGCGAGGCCGGCCGTACGCCGCCCGGCGGCGAGCGGCGGTTCGATATCGGGGAGCAGCAGGCCGACCGGCTGAGCAACGTCGCTGGGGACCAGTACAACTACGTTCAGCAGGCACAGCGCGAGAGCTTTTTCAAGGAGATCGCCGCGACCCGTACCAGGGCGCGACACCTGATCATGCTCGGCTTCCTGCTCTTTCTGGTCGGGGGCGGGATCTACGGCTGGGTGATCATTCGATTCATTGCCAGGACCAACGACGATTTTTCGTCGGGGAGTTCGAACTTCGACTATTCCCCGGAGCTGCTCGGACCGAAGGTGGCCGGGGTGCCGGTAGGGGCGGTCGGGTTCGCGATGGCGGCTATCGGGACGGTTCTGACGGTCATCGGGATCGTTGTGCACATCGTGACGACGTCCCGGCGCCGCCGCTTCGAGGATGCCGAGCGGCAGGCGTTCTGGCGGCAGCGGTGAGGAGATGGGGAGCCATGGCCTTCAACATCGGCAACCAGCAGGGCGGCGTGGTCAACAACGTCGCCGGGAACCAGACCGTTCACGGTGGCCAGTCGGCCGTCTTCACGGCGGGCGGGCAGGAGGTGCGCGGCCTGGTCCGGGAACTGAGGGCGTCGATCGAGCGGACGGCGCTGCCGCCAGCAATCGAGCCCGAGGTGCGGGCCGAGCTGGACTCGCTGGACGAGGAGGTCGCCCGGCCGGAGCCGGACCGGGAGGCAGTGGCGGGCCGGCTCGGACGGATCACCCGGCTGCTGTCCTCGGCGGGTGCGCTGGCCACGGCCAGCACCGGGCTGATCGGGCCGCTCGGAGCGCTCGCGGGCTGGCTCGGCGCACTCGGCCAGCCGATCTTGCGGGCGATCGCAGGCTGATGTGCTCCTTTCGGCCGTCAAACCCCCCATGCACGTAGAGACTTTCATGCAAGCCCGCCAGCCCGGCACGGACGGCGTGTTCGCCACCAACGACCTCATGGCGCAGGGCGCCTGCGGACGACGGGTCGGGTCACGGTCGTGGGCGCAGATCGGACGACGGGTCGGGTCACGGTGGGGGCGTGGATCGGAGGACGTGTAGCCCGAACTGCGGGCGCGGCCAAGGGCGTTCGCACGGCGCGCGTGACGCATGAGTCCGCAGGCCGGCCGGCGCAGGAGGGCGCGGTCCCGGTGGCTCTGTCCGGGCCGCGCCCCCGTCAGCGGTCTGTCACCCAGGTCGCGTCGGACGGCCAGTTCCCCGTCCGCACGATGTGGCTCGCGATCCTGAGCGCCTCGCTCAGGGGCACGGTGTCCGCGTCCGGGTAGGCGTCGTGCTGTCCGCCGGTGAGGACGAAGCCCTCACTCCAGCCCTCAGCTCCCGGGGTGGCGGCGTGTTCACCGGGGTCGTCCTCGCCGTCGAGCACCATGACCATCGCGCGGCGGGTGTTGGTGACGAGGGCGAGCGAACGTCCGGCGCTGCTGGTCAACCAGGTCTCCAGGCGGCCCTCGGCGATCCTCGTGCGGAGCGTCTGCGTCACTGTTCCGGCCGGGACGGGGGTGCCGGGGCCATCGTGGTCCACTGTCCAGGATTCGTGCACGGTGCGACGGTCTCACGGCGGGATCGGCCTGGCGGAGGCGGTCGCCCCGGGCGGTGCGGCGAGGTCGTGGAGCCCCGTGTCGGGGCTCGCGTCGAACCGGCCTCGGTGGACGCCAAGCCAGGGCGGCCCGCTCCAACTGGCCACGCGGCGGGCGGAGTCAGCGTGATCCGCCACGGCTCCATGTCCGCCTTGGCTGTCGCCTTGGGACCGCCGGTTTCGTCGGGAGCGTCTGCTGCGGTGCAACGGGCTGCCCGGTGGCCTGGGTCAACAGGAGGGGGGTGAGGTCCAGCACGTTCAGCAGAGCGGCCGTCTGCCGTCCGTCACCGCTCCATCTGTTCGTTTCCTCGGCCCCCTCGTACTGTGCGGTGTCCATTCCGATCGATCGGGCCAGTCTGTCCGTAGTGAACTGCCGTACCAGTCGGTGTTCCGTCAGGGTGCGCGGAGACTCGATCCCCATCAGGTCCTTGGTCCGGCACCAGAGGACGTCCGCGAGGGCGAACAGCTCGTCCTCCGTGGGTCGGTACTCACCGGCCTCCCATGCGTGGACCAGCGGGATGTCGACGACAACTCTGTAGGCGTTCATCTGTTCCGTCACCTGGTGGGGCGACAGTCCCAGGTCCTGCCTGGCCGACTTGGCGGTGTCGGGTGAGAACGGCGGTCGGTTCACTGGTCGGCCTCTCTTGTCGCTGATGCCACGGACCGCGTCCGTGCGTCCCGGAGGCTCGGGCTGGAGGTCGGGGAACGCGGGTGCAGGAGCGAGCCCCCGGACGGTCGTGATCTTGAAAAGAGAGTTTCGCTGTCGGACCACGGTGACCGTGGCATGTGCACGGACTCCTGTCCGGCCGTCCCTCACACCTGCCTGCCTGGCCGGCCCGGATGTCCGGCCGGCCTGCCTCAAAAGGACATGGTCATCCCGCACAGCGGGACATCACGTCAGGGATGGGACGGGCATGAACTCCCGGGCGTCTGCCTGCGGTTGAGCTGCCGCTGCGGACCCTGCTGCCGTTCACCGCGGGAGTCCCGGGTGGAAGCGATGCGTCGCCAGCAGCAGGGCCAGGACGCCGAGGGCCGATCCTGTGACGTGCCGCTGGACCCGGAGCCAGGCGGGGCGTGTGGTGAGGAACGCCGAAGCGTGCCCGCGACGGCGATGACGACCAGGTTCGCGGAGACGCTCACGGCGATCTGGGCGCACCTGCACCCGGAGGACGGGCATCGGCGCTGCCACGCGCGCCTCCCGTCCGGGGCTGTAGGCCGCGTACACCGCTTCGGAACGGCCGAGGACCACCGGAGGAGACACTCAGACGGTCGCGGCGTAGGTCCAGAAGTCGCGCATCCACGTGGGGAAGGCAGGACCGGGCAGGCCGCAGGGGGTGAAGAGGATGGTGACCGTGTCGGTCGACGGGTCGATGTGCGCGGCGGTGCCGGTGCCGCCCACCCATCCGTAGCGGCCGGGGGTGTTCCACGGCTCCGCGGAGGTGACGTCGACCGACCCGCCGTAGCCCCACCCCTGGCCCTGGAGGAAGAGGTCGCCCTCGTCGCGCTGGTCCGCGGTGAGGTGATCCGTCGTCATGAGGCGTACGGACTCCCGAGAGAGGACCGTGCCGCCGCCGGCAAGCAGCATGCGGCCGAAGGCGTGCCAGTCCGCGACGGTGGACACCAGGCCCCCCGCGCCCGAGGCGAAGGCGGGCGGGGTGGACCAGGCGCCGTCGGCGGCATCGGCAAAGGTGTGGGTGCCGTCAGGGGCTGTCAGGTAGTAAGGGGTGAGGCGGTCGCGCTCCGATGCCGGTACGGCGAAGGCCGTGTCCTTCATCCCGAGCGGCTCGAAGATCCGCTCGGCCAGGAACTCCGGCAGCCCACGCCCCGCGGCCCGTGCCACCAGCACGCCTTGCAGGTCGGAGCTGGCGTTGTACAGGAACGCCTCTCCGGGCTGCCGCAGCAAGGGGATTCCGGCGAGGGCGGCGACCCACTCGTCCGGACTCAGCGGCGACCGCGGACCTCCGTTGTACACGGCCACGTCCGCGAACAGGGGCTGAAGGGCAGGCTCGGTGAAGTCGGCCCCGAAGCCCCATCCCGAGCGGGACGACAGGACGTCTTCCACGGTGACGGGACGGACGGCCGGCACCACGTCGGCCAGCTCGCTCGCGGGAGTGCGGACGACATTGGGGACGCCAGTTCCGGCAGCCAGCGCACGATCGGCGCGTCCAGGGTGAGCACACCGTGTCGACGAGCGCCAGCACCGCGGCGGCGGTCACGGGCTTGGTGACCGAGGAGAGCCGGAACACGGTGTCGGCCCGCATCGGCGCCGAGTCTGCGGGCTCCGTCGATCCCACGGCCGCGACCTTCACCTCGCCGGAGCGGTCCACCAGGGCGACCGCTCCGGGGAAGGCTCCCTCGGCGACGTACTTCTCCAACAGTGCGCCCAGTTGGTTCATCAGGCTCTGCCCTTCGTGTCACGGTCGACGGCGGATACGTCTCTAGGACCGTCCGCCGGCGCGAAACTCATCGGCGCAGACCCACACGTCTCCTCAGCGGCCGTGGGTCGAGGTGCTGCGGTAACCGGTGTAGGGGTTGTCGAGGATGGAGGCAGAAGGCGCTGGCGCCGTTGCCGGCACCGGCGGCGAATCGCCACCTGAGCTGGGGCACCCTGCTGGTCGTGGCCAGCGACGGAATAGGAATCCAGAGCGCGCGATCGAGCCAGCGCGCAGGCGACAGCGGCGGATACGGCTCGGCGGGGCGGGCGCACCGGGCGCCGTAGCGAGATGGGCGGCTTGCCGACGAGGGAGCCATCGGGCGGCCCGGTCCAGGAGGCGAGGTGGCAGGATGACGCGGTGTCCGACTCTCTCCGTGAACTGTGGCTGCGCGGCATCGCCTTCAACGCGGCGGCGCCCGTCGACGTGCTGATACGTCTCCTGGACGAAGCGGCCGGTGAGGCCGGCTTGCTGATGTGTGAGGGGCGCGACCTGCCCGACGCCGTCATCGACGCGGCCCTCCGCCACCCGGTCGAGCGGACCCGCTGCGCCCTCGCCCGCAATCTGCACGTCGACCCGGCGCGACTCGCTCCCTTGGCATCGGACCCTTCGGGACTCGTCCGTGCGTATCTCGCCGGCGGCACCCGGCTCCAGCCCCGGTGGGTCCGGCCCCTGCCGGATGACATCCTCGTCACCTTCCTGACCGCCCAGGAAGGAGGCGAGGACGGCAGGGTCACCGAAATGGAGATCGTCGGGGAGCTCTGGTCCTCCCGGCAGGTCCCTCTGTCCTTCCCGCGGGACATGGCCGGTCACGACCACCCCGCACTCCGTCTGTATGCCGCCTTCCAGTGGCAGTCGCTCACCGCTGCGCAGCGCCATGCCCTGCTCGACGACTCCGACCCCGCCGTACGGGAAGCAGCCAGGAGGGGCAGCCGGCAGCTGGACCCGGAGGCGGTGGAGGCCGAGCTGCCGCCCATCGGATCACGCCACGCGGTGTCCGTGCTCAGCACCTGTGCCCTGTCACCCGCAGTCGTCGAACAGTGCTTCGCGGAGGACGAGGTAGACCCGCTGGTCCGGAACCGCCATACCCCAGCCGACGCCCTCGCCCGGCTCGCCCGCCACCCCGATACAGAGATCCGCAGGCTGGTCGCCACCCGGCCCGACCTGGGACCGGAGGCGGCGGAGCTGAGACAGGATCCGGACGAGGACGTGCGGATGCGTGCCCGCCTCCAGCCCTCCATCCGTACCTGGGCCGAATTCCAGGAGGTCCAAAAGGTCGTCGATCACGGGCCCGACTGCACCTGCCCGATCACGCAGCCGGCCACCGAGCCGTCGCCGGACTGGTACGCCACCTGTGCTGCGTCCGAGGAACCGGTGCTCCGCCGGGTTGCGGCGAGCTGGCCCGGCTTGCCCGCAGAGCTCGTCGGGACACTGGCGCTGGACGATGACGAGCAGGTACGCATCCGGCTGGCCTGCCACCACCCGCTGGCTCCGCCACACCTCCTCCTGGACGTCTTTGTGACCCGCCCGGCCCACCGTCCGCACCTGCTGACCCTGCCCGCGTTCCCCCGCACCGGCTGGACCCACCTCATCGTCCACCCGGACCCCGAGGTGCGCGCCCTGGCCGCGGCCGACCCCACCCTGCCCGAACCTCCGCTGGGAGACCCCGACGATGCAGTACGCCGGGCAGCCGCCGCCAACCCGACCCTGACACCGGAGACCCTGGAAACCCTCCTCACCGACCTTCGCACCGCAGAGGGCGCCGCGGCCAACCCGTCCCTCCCCGTCCCCCGCATGCACGCACTCCTCGACCAATGCCTGAACGACGCCGTCACCGCGCCGACGGCGGCCCGACGCTGAGAGACGACACCCACGTAGCGATCACGGACATGGCAACCTCCGTCGGCCATCGACTGTCCCTGTGCGGTCGGCTCGGGGCGCGGTGACGACGTTGCCGTCGTTCCGTTTCCCCGAGCCGCCGACCCGAACCGGACGTGCGTGTCTCCACGCATCCGGCTCTCCACGTGTCTTGCCCTGCGGTCAGCCGGTTCCGGCTGCCGAGTCGATGGTCCACGGAGTCGGGATACGTGCTCCGCGGTAGCGATAGCGTTCGATCATGACGCTGGATGCGCCGAGGAACGCGGTGTCGCCGTCGGCGAACCGCCACCCCTGGTCACAGAATCTCCTCAACTGGCTGCTGGGGATGCTGTGTTTCCGGCGGAGCCAGATCGCGACGCGGTGCCACGCGTGGTGGTCGACCGCGTTGAAGGTCCGCTTCGCCGAACCATGGTGGAAGTAGATCGCCCACCCTCTCAGCGTCTGGTTCAGCTCGGTCAGGAGCTGGGTCAGACTCTGGTTCTGGGTGTTTCTGTAGGTCCGCTCCGAGATTCGGTCCCTCACGGCCTGCACGGCCTTCTTGGAGGGCCGGGTGTAGACGTATCGCTTGTTCGTGCCACGTTTCCGCTGGCGGCGGATGTGGTGGCCGAGAAAATCGAAGCCGTCGTCGATGTGGACCACGCGGGTCTGAAGCATCACTGTGAGCACCACGTCGGTGAAATGACCGACCAGGTCGGCGGCTTGCAAGTTGATTGGTTTCCTGGTTGGTCCTGACACCTTCAGTCCGCGCCGTCCTCGTCGTCGTCAAGTTCCGGCGCTTCCGGGTCGCGGCGGGGCCGTTATGAGCCGACGGCCGGGGTGGAGGCAGTGAAGCTGTAACGGCCGAGCACGTTGAGATTGCGGTGCTTGAGTGGGCAGAGACGGGCGATGTCCTCGTCCCGGATCTCGTGTCCCTCGGAGCGAAGCTGGGCGACGGCGGCAGCCGGTCCAGGGCGCGGACCTGGCGGTGCAGCTCCACCCGGGCTGTCGGCGTCCCGTCCGGCCAGTACTGCATGGCCGGACGAGACCCGTTTGCTTGCAGCCCGGTCGGATCCTGAAGGGACGGGTCGCGCCCCACACCCGCAATTAGGCCAAATATTCGACTGCCCGGGCTTGGGCGATACCTAAGGGGCTCTGCAGGTGAGGGGAGCAGGGACAGCTCATTCACCCCTCACTCTCTTCTCGGTCGACGTGGGTGTGCTGCAGCCGTACCTCGGACGGGAGGCGGCCGAAGTCGCCGCCGCCGATGGGGGCTTGATGCGTGCAGGCTGGTTCAGCTCGCTGGTTGTTGTGGGCGGTGGTGCGTCTTGGTGCTGGTGTGACGCTCTGGCCTGAAGGGGGTTGACGCCCGGTAAACCATGATTTCAATCATGTTTCTTCGTGTCGGAACGTGGTGGGGTTCGCGGGCTGTTGTGTACAACTCACGAACTCACAGGAGAGATTGACGCATTGAGACTCTTACGTGTGTCGGCGTGGAGACATGTTGCGGCCGGTGCCGCGCTGGCACTGCTGGCGGGGATAAGCACCGCGGCAGCGGCCCCTGCGCCGCCTGCGCCGGGCTTGGAGGATTCCCCGGCGGAGGTGGCGGCAGCCGGACCGCAGGACCTGGCGGCCATCGCTGCCGGGGGTGCGCGTCCGGTGTCGGGCACCGCTCCGTCGGCCGGCCCCAAGTTCGCCAAGTCAGGCTCCATCTGGCGGGTCATCGCACCGGAGGTGGTGCTGCGGAACTCGGTGACCGACGCCGACGGTGACACCTCCACTGAGACGTTCCAGGTGTATACCGCCAAAGCGGACGGCACGCCGGGAGTCGAGGTCGACCTCGACGGTGCGGGTTCGAACGACGTGCTGGTGTCGCCGTATGTGAACTCCGGTGCCACAGCGAAGGTGACGGTGCCGTACGGCATCCTGAAGCCCGGCGTGCTGTACAAGTTCCGCACCTCCGCCTATGACGGCAGTCTGTACGAGACGACCTGGTCACCGTGGGCGGACTTCCGTATCGAGCCGTACGTGAAGTTCCCTGCCGCGCAGACGTCATCGACGATCGATACGACCGCGCAGGAGACCGTCGAGGTCACCCGGACCGACCCTGGCCCGGCGCTGCCGGCGTTCGACGCCAACGGGACGGTGAAACGGGAAGCCGTCCAGGAGCGTTCCTGCGGCAAGCAGGATGCCGAGGGCCGCAAGCTGTGTATCGAACTGGCCCCGCCCACCGCGGAGTCGAAGGCGCGTGCGGCCAAGCGCACCGAGGCACTGCGCGAGGCGACAGAGGCGAAGGCCCGCAAGTCCGGTAAGTCGACCGCTGCGGCGGCTGCCGCTGCTGCTGACGCGCCGCTGGCGGACCTGGTCAGCTGGTGCTCCGACGAGCCGGCCGGCGCGGACTACATGAACCGCACCGATGCCTGCCTGAAGAGCATCGGGTCGGGGACGCTGGTGTTCGTCGACACCGACGACGCGACGATCGGCACCGCCACGTTCGACTTCGAACAGCGCATCAAGGCGTACCCGAACAAGGCCGCCGGTGGCACCAACTTCGCCGAGTTCGACCAGCAGATCCGCATCATGCCGGTGAACATCGACGCCGCCCTCGACGGCGTCACACTGAAGTGGAACACCCAGTCGATGTGCGCGGCGTGTAATACGTCGGTGATTCGGTGGGCCGACGACTTCGACAACGCGGCGGGCGACAGCGCCTACTGGGACGCGGACAATTGGAACGCCTACACCGACGGCAGGTGGGGCACCCGCGCCACCACCTGGAACGGCACCGGCAAGGAGACCATCGACCTCGGCTGGTCGGTGACCGCGAGCGTGGACGCCAGCGCCACCGCGGCCGACACGGCAGACTTCGGCACCACCGGCATTCCGGAGGTACAGGAGCTTGCACCCCGCTGCGACGACTTCGTGGCCGGGTCGCTGCCAGGCTGTGTACTGCCGTTCTTCAAGCCGACCTACACCGTGGACACCAACAAGTACCCGGCCGCCGGGGGCTACTACTGGTACATGCAACAGGTGATGCCCGACCACGCAGGCTCCAAGCGGTGGGACTCCCTGCTGCACTATCTGGGCCCGGACACCCCCCTCACGACCAGCACCGGCGCCAAGTGGACGAAAGCCAACAGCAGGAACGTCATCTGTGGTTCCAGCTCCTCCTGGAGCGTCCACCCGTCCGACGCATCGGTGGGATCAGTCGACTGCGACGAATATGCGATGGCCTCGACGCATGAGTCCGGCGGCTACCCGCAGGGCGTGAACCTCGTGACGTCAGGCACCAAGTGTGCACAACTGTTCACGGACAAGATGGGCGACGGCTCGGCAAACTTCGGCCTCCTCGCAGACACCCGCGCCGTGACGAACGGGCCGAGCGGTACGGAGCGGTGCGGGCGTGCAGCCATTTCCAGCTCGCAGAACGAGGAGGCGTTCAGCAGCTATCCGGCCCCGTCGTGGCGGCTGCTGGACGGTGACGGATTCTTCGTGACCCTGCCGGGATACGAGCACTGCACGTCGACCGCAACCACCTGCGCGTGGAAAAAGATCGGCTGATATAGCCCGAGCACCCAGGTACAGAAAAGCCAGAAGGGGGGCCGAGCCCGAAGGGCCGGCCCCCCTTCTCGTACGGTGTCAGCCGGACAGGGGCTGCCACCGATCCTCCTGTGCGGGATCGATACTGCTGAGCCACACCAGCGTCCCACCGATCAGGCCAGGTTTGTCCCGCGCGGCCAGAGCGGGGGCTTCGAGCATGTCGGCAGCCTCCTCCAGGTAGGTGACCAGTGTGTCGAGTTCACCGCCGGGCGTTTCGATTTCACGGGACCAGAAGCCCAGGTAGCCGGTCGCGGCGTCCAGGTACAGACCCATGGTGCTGTCGGCCGGGCCCAAAGCAACCACCGGAATCCGGGTCGCCTCCCACACGGTGATCCGCTCCTCTTCGGGACGGTCTGCGTTGAGGACGGCCTGCTGGGCCTGGGCGCCCGTCTTCAGTCGATAGCGGGATGCCACGGCGTCCAGGTTCATCAGCGCCATGTTGCCCGGAAAGCACCCCCAGCCATCGGCCCCGTCGTCGCCCGCAGTCAGCATCCACAGAACGCGCAGCTCGACGGGAATCGGGATACCGAGATCCTCTTCCAGGGCAGCGATGGACGCAGGACTGGCGCCGGCGCGGAGCGCGGCGTAGGAGTCGGGAGCGTTGTGCTTCAGCCAGCCGGTGATGCGCCGCCAGGCATCGGCGACCTCCCGTACGGTGGCCGCTGCGGCAACAAGGTCATCGGACTGGTCTTCGTCTTGGCCCAGTTGCTGCTCTGGGGCAGGAGTATCCGTGGAGGTCTCGGGGGAGGGCAGCGCTTTGAGGAACCGGATCTCGATCCGGTCCGACTCGCGGATGTAGCCGACGGACAGGTCGGGGCAGTCATCGAACATGTCGCCGTTGACCGTCACCGTCAGAATGCCGGCCGGCCCCGAAGGCCGGCCCATGTCGGGGTCGTCGGCCAGTTGGCCTGCCAAAGCTTTCAGCGCGTAGGGAACGTCTGCCCCGAGCTGGGCGGCGGTATCGCGTACGTCCGGCTGGATTTCGACCTTCACGACCTAGTGCTCCCTGCTGCTCGGATGGAGGATGGTGCCCTCACACAGTAGGCCCCCCGCGCACACCGTCAGGTGGTCGTCGGCCGCCCCTGCCGTACGGGGCGCGGCGGTCTGCCCCGATGTCCAGGACTGAACACAAGTTCCCGATGTGCAGCCCGACTTGGGAAATGAATACTCGAGGAGTTCGCCGACGCATGAGCACGGCCGGTTCCTGGACAGCGGTTCCGCAGGAACGGGCTGCGTCGCATCGGGAGACCGCACGCACGGCATGTGCGCGTAGCTCTGGCCGGATCGGTCATCGCGGGAGCGTTCCTCTGCGGCGAGCAGCAGCTGCAGCGGATGCAGGTGTCCTCGGTGGCTTTCGCGATCGGTGTCAGGGGCATGCCGCGGCGCCGTCGACAGTGCGAAGCCCCGGCTGGACGGGGGAGACCAGCCGGGGCGGTGTGGTGGTGGCGTGCGGAGGGCGGTCGCCTCGCGGCGAACGGCTCCATAGGGCTTCAGCCGAACGATCTTCCCCATGGGCAATAGATGAGGCCCGGGGACACTGTCCCCTCCGCAGCCACATACAGATGAACCGTCAACCACCCCTGGATGTTCCACCGTTGACGCCACGGGGCGTGTGAACTGGGGCACTCAGCTGGTCGCGGCCAACGACGGCTACCACCGCGCGCTCGCCGCCCATCAGCAGGCCGTCCCGGCCTCCTTGTCGGCCGATCCAAGGGATTGTTTGTGACCCTTATTGATCGAGGTGGTTATGCGCGTTTGGAGGGTCGGATCCGAAATCCTGGGGCTGAGGAGCCGACGAGGTCTCCTTCCAGCTCAACCTGGCTCGGTTCAGGGCAGGTTGACGCTGTGTCGGCATGAAGGGACAAGGGCCTTTGACCGTGAACGATGCGCTGGCGCTGCTGGCAGTGACGACCGCGCTGCGCGTATTCCTCCCCGACCTGCGGGCAGCGACACGCCTTCCGCTGCGTGCCGCCGTCCGGGCGGGCGTCAGTGAACTCCTGCAGGTCCGGCCCACCAACACGCCCTCCTCCATCTCGGTGGCTTCCCAAGGCACGGAGGAGGCGTAACCAGTGACTGGCACTGACGACGACAACAGGCACGACACCCTCCCGACATCGGTCGAGGACCTCAACGGATTGCGCGGCGTCCCGTACGACATGCCTCCGTCGTTGGACGCCTTCTACAGAATCTACGTCCAGGCGCAGGTCCGATACGCCGCGACGGTCCTGGGCGACAAGGACGCGGCCAAGACCGTTGTGCGCCACCTCTACCACCACCTCGCCATGAACTGGGCTGCCGTCCGGCTCGAGGAGTGCGGCACGGAGGCGTACGCGTGGCACCACCTGAAACGGCTTGTGGACGACCAGGCGCGTGCCTTCTTTCCCGGAGATCCTCTCGGCGCCGCCACGGCAGCCGGCGACCGAACCCACGCCGCGCACGCAGCCGCCCGAGAGATGCTGAGGGCGATGCGTTCCCAGATGGCGGACTTGGATTCGCCGGTCGGCCTCTACACGGCGATGAGCGGCCTCCCGGAGCGCCAGTTCGACGTGATCGTCCTCCATTACGCCCTGGGCTACTGCTCCCAGCAGGTCGCGCACATCATGGGCATTCAACCAAGCACCGTCCGCACCCACCGGCGCCTGGCCCGCGAGCGTATCGCCGCCAAACTCGGCATCGACCTGGGCGACGACGAGGAGAAGGAGTAGAAGGTGCCGGCACAGTTCGACGAACTACTTGGCCACGCGACCAGCTGCTACCCCCTCGCCGACGGTGAACTGGCCGACCTGCGGCAGGAGATCACCCGCGATGTCGTCACCGAGCTGATGTTCGGCCCCCAGCGGACCGATCGCCAGGTACACCGCGCCAGCAAGACGGACCGTGCCGGCGTCTACCTGAAGTCCTTGTCCCGCACGCTCCTGGACAGCGACTGCGCCCCCGTCCACTTGGCCCGCCTCGTCGACGACCTCACCGACATCGAGGGGGCTCTGCACTTCGGCTGTCTGCTCAACCTCGCCCAGGAACCGGAAGAGGCCATCTGGTGGTGGCAGTTTGCCGGCGGCGCCGGAAACGCGACCGCGGCCTACTGCCTGTACCTCCTCCACCTGAGCCGCGGTGAGCGACGGGACGCAGAACTCTGGATGGGCCAGGCTCTCGCCTCCGACAACAGGATCGCCTTTACCCCGCCCGTCTCCTGGGTAGGCCACCAACCCGGGTCACGCTCCGCGAATCTCCGGGAGGCCGTGAAGCGACTCAAGGCCGTGGAGGTCGCCGGATTCCCACTCCGTCGCCCAGATCGCCGATTCCTTAAACAGATCGGAAACCATCTGGCCTCCGGCGGTCCGCGGCGGCCCTGCGCATCCGTGCGGCACGCTCCATCCGATGCGCCACGCCGACGACGTCTGTGGTGATCACGGAGGCGTGCAGGCCCTTCGTCGTGGTGGCGGTACGCAGCGCCGACGGGAAAGACTCGTGAAGACTCAGGCATGGGGCCAGTCCTGGCCAGCGGCCACCTCGCGTGCGGTGCGACGCCACTGTGCCTCCCCGCCGGGCAGGGGCCAGGCCCAGGTCGGCTGTTCCGCAGTGTTCAGGTCGTGGAGGCGTCGGGCGAGTTGTGGGCCGGCGGTGGCGGCGCCGTCCGGGACCGTGGGGCCGTGGACGGTGCGGAGTTCGGCGAAGCGTGCCAGTTCGTGCTCGTAGAAGCCCACGGCCTCATCGATGCGTACGCCCAGGTCTTCGCGGGCCACCGTGCGGTGCAGCTGCAGCAGCGGAGGTTCGACGGATTCGGCGATCGCCGCGGCGAGCCGCGCGTGACCGTCCAGGACCAGATGGCAGTCGAGGCCACTGACCCACCACAACAGGAGGGGTGGAAGGGTCCCTTCACGGGCCTGCTTGCGGTACGCCTTGACCCGGCTGTCGTCGGTATCGGGCATCGGCCGCAGCGGCAGGACCTCCCACGAATGAGCATGGAGGAACCAGTCGATGTATCCGTCCGGATGGCCGTCGACGAGCATCGAGCTCCAGTACTCCGCATGCGAAACGTCAGCGTGGCGCCAACGCCCGAACGGACTCTCACAGGAGAGCAGCCATCGGCCCCCGTGCAGCGGGCCGTCCGGGTCCGCGAGGTGCTGGGCGAATCGGTGAGCCCACCGTTCCGGGCTGCCGGCCAGGGCGCGCGCCGCATCGGAGCGCAGCGGCGGAACGAAAGAGCGGTACTCGTCGGTGCGCCAGAAATCAACGCCTTGGAGGTGTTCGTCGACGACGGCGAGCAGCACGGGCCGTGACAGCTGGGAGATCAGCAGTCGTGGCCCGGCGCTGAAGATGCACAGCCCCGGCTGGTGTCGGTCCGGTACGTCCAGGGACAGGCCCACCCACGTGCCGTCATCCCGCGTGACATCGCTGCGCTGCATGCCGAGAGCGTAGACAACTGCTGGTCGGGAGGCGGCCAGCCGGCATGGCCCCAAGCGTTGTACCGGCAGCTGGACTACATGCTGCTGTTCGGCAAATTCGAGACCGGACGCAACCTCGGGAGGTACTACACGCGGCAGGGCTTCACCGTGCTGTGGCCGGGACAGACGATCAACGTCGGCACCCTGCTGGCCGGCATGCCCGGTCCAGCTCGGTGCGGGGGTGGGCGAGACGCTCTTCACCGGTGGCGCGACCGCGTCAGGTGACGGGCCTGGCGGGTTCATGGCGCAGCAGGTCAGGGCGGGCATCGGCCAGGAGAAAGATGCGGTTGAGTCCGGCCACCAGAGCCGGGTCGATGCGGTAGATCCTGGACGAGGCCTCTACCAGAAACGGACTTACCCTCGTGGCCTTTGCCGTGCAGATTGCTGGCGGGTTCGGCAGCGAGCAGATCACCGAAGGAGTGGCCTCGGTGGGCACTGTGCTCACCGACGCTGATGCCCCTACGTGATCAGCCACCGACCTGTAACACGTTCAGCGGAATCGCCTTTTTCTGCTTCCTGGTCGACTCGACGGTGCCATCCTCAATGTCCAAGAAGTGCAAAACGGGCGGGGGCCTATGAGCAATGCATCGAGCACCGGCGGCGGGAGCACCGGCGGGATTTGGCGACAGCCTTCGTTTTATTGGCCTGCCATCATTGGGCCAATAATATCAGGAGTTGTTATCTCCGTCGCCACGGGCGGATTTCCTTCCATGATCGATCAGATATTCGACCCAGGGCCTGGAATAACTACCATTGGCGGGAGGGGCAAGGAGCCGGACGGCTCGTCACCCAACGCGAAAGCTAGCTGGAATCCTTCGGAATCCACATCGCATCCAAAGGGTCAGAGAAAGCGAAAGGCAGGTGACGTTCGAATAAGATTCGGGCCGGCTGGGTGCGGCGGTCGTGACGCTTGGGTAGCTTTCCTTCCACCGGAAAAATTCCGGAGCGGACCTTCACGAGCCTATCCCGACTACTCGACGGGTGCAGATCCTGACGCAACACGAAGATCCATCATCATCCAGCCCAGCAGCAGTGCATCAGTCCAGGTAACCGGTGTGCGGATCAAAATAATCCAACAAGGAGCCCCGCCTCCCCCGTCAGGAGCGACGCTCTTGCATTTCGACGATCGAGATTCCGCTTGCACTCCACCACCACACAACCTCATTAGGGCTACTGTAAATCTTGACAGCCTTGCCAAGATGAAAGAAGTTTCACCGCTGGAAGCGGATAAATTTAAACTTCCGGCCACTCTCAAAGAGGGAGATTTTCTTAATTTTTCACTAACCGCAACTTCCTCTATGCATACCTGTACCTGGATTCCAGTAGTAGATTGGGTATCCAAAGGGGAGGAGCACTCCACCGAAGTGAAAGGCGTAGGCACCCCTTTCAGGACCACGCCATCGAAGGGTTTAAAAGAGGTGGTATTGGTGCCATCAGAGGAAGAGGACGGCTGGATTTATGCGAGAGAACTTCCGGCAACTCCGTGATCCGTACAGCGTATTTCGGTTCATGGAGGCTCCCGCATGGGTTCGACAACACCGTGCGGCTGCGGGATCCAGCTACCCGCACCCCGATCAGCGATCCCCTCACCAGCCACGACGAATCCGCCGTCTACTCGGTGGCCTTCACCCCGGATTCTTCTGTGCTCGCCTGTGACAGGGCATCAGGGCAGGCTTTACGCCTGAGCGGTGCCCGGACGGACGCTGGGCCCGGAGGCCGATGACCGAGCCAACTTGGCAGCGGCCGGACATGCCGCCGGAGCCGGACAGCCCGGTGGTCGCCTACGCTGTCATCGCCGCCGCAGAACACCTCATGCAGCCCCGACAGCGTGACCAGCGCGAGGCGTCGGCTACTCGCGCTGATCGAGCACCTCGGACTTCCCGAGGACCGCACCGGCATGCAGGGACTGCGCGGCTGGGACGTCCACGACGGCGCCGGCACCCACATCGGCCGCGTCATCGGCCGTTCCACCGTCGTCGCTGCCGAGTGGCTCGACACCCTCACGGACGACTGGCTGTTCGCCAAGTGGTCCTGCCGCCGCCTCGAGTGCGCCGTCCACGAGATCGTGCGCCTGCGCGACGACCACGCCGACCAGCGGTCCGCCGCCGACGCCCGTCGTACGGAGCTCCAGCAGTGCGCCGACTACGCCGACCACCTCCAGCGCCACGGCCTGGTCCTCGATGAGGATTGTGACGAGAGGTACGCCGACCGCACCGGTCACGCCACGGAGCCGGCCCGCGCCGCCGACCGGGAGGCTGCCGAGGACTTCGCGACCCTGCTGCGGGACCTGCTCGGGCTGACCCCCGACACGCCCCGCTTCCAACAGGGCCGCGATCAGCACCGCCGTGCCGACCAGCTCATCCGCCGTGCCCGCGAGCGCGTCCAGGGCCAGGTCGCGCTGGAGGGCGACGACATGGACGCCGTCAGCGTAACGCTGCGCAGCACGAACCCCTTCGATCTGGAGGCCACGCCCGAGTGGCTGATGGGCCTGATCGAGAAGTACGCCCCGAGCTCCTGGTAGCTGCGCACCTCGCACCCTGGACCCCCGGGCGGTAGGACGGCAGTCGGGTAGGGCAGCATCTGCTCAGCTATCGCCTGCCTGTGAGGGGTCGTCATGCGTTCTACCCGCCGTGCCGCTTCATCCGTCCTGTTCACCTGCCTGGTGCTCGCTGGCTGTTCTCCTACTTCGCTGGGCGGCTCTGTGCCGTCGGGGAGTGCGAGTGGTGCGGCGGAGCCGTCGGGTGCTGGCGGGGCCGGGCGGGCGATCGCGGTGGGGGCGGGTCCGCAGAAGCACTACACGGTGCAGAAGCAGCCGGCCGCGGGCAGTTGCCACTACCGGTATCTCAAGGGCGAGCCGCTCGAGGACCCGAGGTGCACGCCGGGCGCGGTTTCTCCGGCGGTCACGCAGTCGAATCTGAAGTCGACGATCTGCCGCAAGGGCGGCTACACCTCCAGCATCCGCCCCTCCACGTATGTCACGGGCAAGGAGAAGAAGCTGAACGCCGCCTCCTACAGCTTCACCGGCCGCATGGGCGATGCCGAGTACGACCACCTGATCAGCCTGCAACTGGGCGGGGACCCCAACGACTACCGGAACCTGTGGGTGGAGCCCGCCGACCCGGGCCACAAGAAGGGTTCTGGGGTCAACAACCTGAAGGACCCGGTGGAGACGAAACTGCACACCGCGGTCTGCAAGGGCACGGTCACCCTCGCCGCCGCACAGAAGGCCATCGTCACCGACTGGACCACCGCCCTCATCCGCCTCGGACTCGGCTGAGGCATACGGTGCTGGGCTTCGAGGGCACCATCTTGAGCTCGAAGACGCCTTGGTGCCGTAGAACACGAACGCGACCACGGTGAACACCACGGTGATGGTCTCCATGGTGGTGCCGGGCATCTCCGAGACCACGCTCGCCCACCAGGGCGTCGCGCCCTCCACTCAGCAGAACAGCACGGCGGCCGGCGATGTCGACCAGGCGCCGTTGGACGGTACCGGGGTGCGCGGCGCGGTGGCCGTCGGCCCCCTACTTGCCCTTGGCGAGCTGGTCGACGCGCGGGATGGACAGGCCGGTCCTCTCGGCGACCTTGGCGAGGTTGAGCGTTTGGCGCAGTTCGAGTACGGCGCCCTGCCGGACGGCCTTGGCCTGGGTGAGCGGTGTTGGTGCCCGGCTCGAGGGGCGGCGGCGCTCTCGAAGGGGACCGCGCCGTGAAGGCGGGTGCACATTTTCTCCGGCGAACCTTCACTTCCGTTTGAGCGGCGGCATCTTCCCGCGGGTTGGTGCAGGTGACGTGTGTAAGCGCTCGAAGGGGCACGTGCCAACAGTTTCTGATCTTCCCTTCACTGGCACCTGTAACCCGAGCGCGGCATCAACTGGCCTGTAAGTGAAGGGAGTTGGGGGTGTTAGCGTCGGCACCGGCCGAAGGTGATTGCACTTGCAAGCTCCTCTTGGCCGTCAAACCCCCCATGCACGTGGAGACCTTCATGCACAAAACCTTCATCCGCAGGGCAGCCCAGCCCGATCCGCAGGCCGACACCCCCACCCGGCACGGCCACTTCACACGGCGGGCAGGAGTGCTCGCACTGGCCGTCGCCACCGTCACCGGCGCCGGCCTGGTCTTCTCACCCGGCGCTTTCGCCTACGGACCCGACAGCCCGCCCAGCGCCGCCGACGCCCGCAACCAGTGGAACGACCTCCGCCTCGCCGGCAACCTCCAGCCGGAAGACAACGGCGGAAGCTATGACCGGGCACGCTTCCCGCACTGGCGGACAGTCGGCCCGCCCCCCGGACAGCCGAACCGCAACTGCGCCGCCGACAAGTGGACCAAGATCCGCGACCGGTCCGCCGGCACCGTCAACGGCTGCGAAGTCACCAACGGCCAGTGGCTGTCGGGCTACGACGGCCAGACCGTCACCAACCCCGACATCGACCACGTCGTCCCCCTGCGCGAAGCATGGGTCTCCGGAGCCGACGACTGGACCGACGACCAGCGCGCGATCTTCGCCAACGACGTCGTCGTCAACCTCGTGGCCGTCTCCCCGTCCAGCAACCGCTCCAAAGGAGACAGGGACCCCGGCAAATGGATGCCGGCCCAGAAGCAGTGCGAGTACCTGACCTGGTGGGTCGAGGTAAAGGTCAAGTACGACCTGACCTTCGACAACGATGAGTACACCGCAGTGACCAACGGCCTCCGCAACTGCTGACGCCCTCCGGTGTCCGTTGCTGCCGGTGCCGGCAGTACAAGAGCAACTCGCCGGCACCGGCGGCAACACGGTAGGCACTCCGGTCCAGCAATAGGTGAGCTGGCGCAGGGCCTTGCCGAGGGCAAAGTACCGGCCGCATACGCTAAACTTGATCTTGAGCTGGTCGCCGCAACTTGGGGTGGCTGGTGGTGCGTTGGTGGTCCAAGGAAGGACGCCCCGCTTCCTGCGGGGAGATGCAGGTGCAAGGCCTGCCCGGCGCTCGATATATGGGGCCCGTCCGCACACCGGACGGGCCCTGTTCGTTGCCCGGCGTCAGGGCCCGGCGGCTGCGATTTCCCTGTTCCGGCGTGCGACACGCTCACAGGTGTGGCACCGTGACGGTCAGTTCGATCCACCGTTTTCCCCCGAAGCGGCGGGCCGTTCGCGTTCTGCAGGACTGGACGGGAACACCGGGCTCCCGTCCTTGCCTATGAACGGCGGATCGGACGGAACGTACCCCAGCGCCTGCCAGACGGCCTGGGCGGCAGCGAACTTCACATCGCCTGGACCGGTATCCGCCGGGGCCGTGATGATCTCGGTGATCTCCACGAGAAAGTTGTTGGCGTCGTCCGGCAGTTCCTTCAGCGCGTACCAGGCGCCGTCTTGTGCGTCCGCCGCGTTCCGCGCGTCATCGACGGCTGCCGAACGGTGCCGGCCAGATACGTCCGCACAGACCACGACTGCGGCCTTCGCTGCTGGAGCCAGGCGCACGCCGACCTCGGCGAAACGCGCCCACCTGTTCGTCTGACGCCGTTTCGATGACGGCGTCCTGGTGTTGCCGCTCACCCAGCACCGGGAGACGATGGTTAGTGGGTCCCCTCCACACCGTCTCATCGCACACGCAGGGGCGCATCATGGGCATCTCCGACGAAGAAGTCGCCCGGGCCAAGAACATCAGCGTCGAGCAGTTGAAGTTGCTCCGCGAGACGCGGGGAACTACCAACGAGACCCTCAAGGGCCTGTCCACCGGGGCGATACGCAAAGCGCTGCGCCGGCTGGACTTCCCCGACATGCCCAACGCGCGCGGGCTGTTCAGACTTCAACAGGAACGGGGTGACGACGGGCGGGTCCCCGCTCACCCCTGGGGCACGGCCCGCGAGCAGGCCCGGGCCCGTCTCCACGCCGCCGCGCAGCCGGAGACGGCCGGTGTGCCGACCGGCCCCCATCCCGCGCCCGGCGAGCACGGCGTGACGCCCACGGCGGGGCTGGCGCTCGCTCGCTGGAAGTGGCTCGGCCCCGGGAACATCGGAGGCCGCACCCTCAGCATCGTGATCCACCCGGACCACCCGGAGCGGATGTGGGCCGCGAGCGCGGGCGGCGGGGTCTGGCACACCAGGGACGGAGGCAAGGCCTGGAGGCCCGTGGACGACTTCCTCGCCAACCTAGCCTGCGGGGCCCTCGCGATGGACCCCTCCGACCCGGACACCCTGTACGCCGGCACCGGGGAGCTCCTCAACATCGACGCCCTGCGCGGCAACGGAGTCTTCCGCACCACTGACGGCGCCACCTGGAAACCCCTGCCGGCCACGCAGACGAACGACTTCCGCGCCGTGTCCGGGATCGCGGTGTCCTCGTCCGGCGAGGTCGTCCTCGCGGCCACCTCCACCGGCCTCTTCCGCAGCTCGGACCCGGCGCACGCCGACTGGACACGGGTCCTCGGCGTCCCCGTGGGCACGGTCGTCTTCGACCCCGCGGACAGCGGCCGGGCGGTCGCCGGAGCGCTGCGCGGCGCCAAGGCCTGGTTCAGCGAAGACGGCGGCAAAACCTGGCAGGAGGCGGCCCACAGCACCTGGCGGGGCCGGGTGTCGGTGGCGTACGCGGCGAAGGACCCGGCGGTCGTGTACGCCTCGGTGGAACTGGACGGCCTCGGCGGCATCTGGCGCTCCGACGACGGCGGGCGAACCTACCAGCCCCGGCGCGGCCGCGGCCCGGACGGCAAGCGGGCCGACTACCTGGGCGGCCAGGGCTGGTACGGCAACGCCGTCTGGGCCGGGGACCCCACGGACGAGGACCTGCTCGTGGTGGGCGGCATCAACCTGTGGCGCAGCACGGACGGCGGCGACCACCTGGCCGAGATCAGCACCTGGGAGGTCGCGCCGGAGTCGGCGCACGCGGACCAGCACGTCATCGTGTCGCATCCCGCCTACGACGGGGTGCAGCACAGAACCGTGTTCTTCGGCACCGACGGCGGGGTGTTCATGGCGGACCTGGCCAAGGTGGGGACCGAGCCGAAGGCGCCGTTCGTGCGGGGCTGGACCGAACTGGTCAACAACTACGGCGTCACCCAGTTCTTCGGCGGCGCCGGGAACCCCGTCACCGGAAGGATCATCGGCGGCGCCCAGGACAACGGCTCCCTCGTCCTCGACCCGGAGGCCGGCACCGAGGGGTGGAAGGAGTTCTCCGGCGGGGACGGCGGCTGGTGCGCCTGCGAACCCGCCGACCCAGGCGTCTTCTACGGCGAGTACGTCAACCTGAACATCCACCGCAACACCGACGGCGGCGCCACCGAGGACGACCCGCACCGCTACATCAGCGGAATGTTCTTCAACGAGCAGAAGCACAAGTGGGACTGGAAGCCGGAGCCGTTCCGGATCCCCGACGCCAAGGACGGCACGGCGCTCTTCATCGCGCCGTTCGTGCTGGACCCGAGCGAGCCCGAGCGGCTGCTCGCCGGCGGCCTGGACCTGTGGCGGACCGACAACGCCAAGGCGCCCAACACTCCCACCTCGGGGCCCGCCTGGCACTCGATCAAACCCAGGACCGGCCCCGACGCCGAGGGCAGCGCCCCGATCAGCGCCCTGGCGATCTCGCCTGCCGACTCCGATGTGGTCTGGGCGGGCCACAACGACGGCCAGGTCTTCCGCTCCACCGACGGCACCACGGCCGCTCCGGCCTGGCGGCGCGTCGGGGCGGGTGGCCCGAACCCGCTGCGGCCGAAGCGCTATTGCGCCTGCATCACCGCCCACCCGACCGACGTGGACACCGCCTACGTCTCCTTCTGCGGCTTCGAACCGGACAACCTGTGGGTGACCCACGACGGCGGCGCGCGGTGGGCCGACCTCTCCGGCACGCTGCCCGACGCCCCCATCCGCGCGGTGACCGTGCATCCACGGCGCGACGTTCTCCTCTATTGCGGCACCGAGGTCGGTCTCTTCGCCAGCGAGGACATGGGGGCGACCTGGTCGCCGACCAACGAGGGCCCGACCAACTGCTCGGTCGACGACCTGTTCTGGATGGACGAGACCCTGGTCTGTGTCACCCACGGCCGCGGAATGTTCCAGATCGACCTGTCCGCGGTGTGACGCGGCCGACCGAAGGCGAAGGTGACGACGATGATGCGGAACATGCGCCTGCGCGGCCGGATCGAGGCCGTCCTGGCCGTCGTGAGCGGCCTGCTGTGCCTCCTCACCCTGTTCTGGCCCGAATGGATCGAGGAGGTCTTCGGGGTCGATCCCGACCAGCACAGCGGCGCCCTCGAATGGTCCATCGCAGTCGTCGCCCTGTGCGCCACGGCCGTCTTCTCCCTGCTGGCCCGCGCCGAGTTCCGCAGGGCACGTACGCCGGTCGGAGACCAGTAGCGCGGGAGGACGGCTGCACCGATACCGAGCGGGACGCTGTTCGTGCCTACGCTCGCCGGGTATGGATCACCGCCCAGGAGAGACAGGCTGACACCTGACCGCAACGCGGCAGGAGCGGGCCGGGCCGGTGCAGGCCCTCACCGATGGTGGGGGCCTGCTGCTTTGCCGTGGTGCCGCACGGATGTCCGCCGCGGGCAGTGCCGCTACGGGTTGTCGTAGCGGTCGTGAAGGATCTTGACGGTGTCGGTCCACGCGCTGTCGGCCTGCCCGGGCTGCTGGTGACCTGCGTGGTCGGCCAGCTGCCGGTAGACCGGGTGCATCGTTCCTGCCTCGGTGGTGATCAGGGCGGTGAGCAGGGCAGGGCGCTGGGGTTTGGGGCTGCGGGGGCGAGCGGTGGGCTTGACCCGCCGGAGCACCTGCACCTGATCAGACTCCGGCAGCTCCTCCAGGTTCTTGACCTGGGCACACAGATCGGCGAAGGTCACGGTCTTGCCCATCCGGGCTGCGTGCTCCAGGACGTCCCGGACCGTGTCGGCAAGGCCGGCCGCGTCGAGGCGCGGGGAGTGGGGAGTTGCGGGAGTAATGCGCGGCGCCCGGGTACGCACCGGTGGCTGAGGGGGACGCGGCGCGGGTGCGGACTCCGTCGGAGCTGTCTGCCATGCCTGGACCTGGGAGCGCTGGGCGTCGGTGAGCCAGGCGGAAGCCTGTTCTGCGGCCTGGGCGAGCTGGCGGCGCTGGTGGAGTGTGACAGCCGGAAACCTGCGGCGCTTCTGTTCCGCGAGGTCGCCCAGCAGTCGCTGGACTTTCTGCAGGGCCTTGCGCTCCTGGAAGGTCGGTTCGCGTGGTGTGGGCATGCCGACTGCTCGTTCCAGCCTGAGCAGCGCGTCTGTTGCTGCCCTGATCAGGGCGTTCTCGTCGGCGGTTGCCCCGCCGTGTGTCACCTCTTCCGCCTGGTTCAGCCAGTGACGGATCTCCTTGCGGCTGCGCCCGTCACTGACCGCCTGTTCGAGGGCTACCATGACGGCCGCACGGTCGGGCGAGGGGATGTCGTGTGTCTCCTCGCTGGCCGCCGGCCGCACGGTCGGCCGGGTCTGCCGCTGCGTGGCCTTGGGCGCCTGCACGCCGATGGGCCGCCGGGTGGTCCGCAGTCGGCGGACTTCTTCGACCGCGGGAGTGGTCAGTCCCGCGTCGGTGAACTCCACCTCGTGCAGGTCAAACCACTCGGTTGTGCCGCCATGGCGTTCGGTTCCGACCTGGATCCGGCGGCGGGTGCCGTCCGGGACGAGCTGGATGCGGTTGACGTATCCCTGCCGCAGCAGCACGTCCGGGTCGGACGTCACCTCGGGGCCGAGCACCCGCTGGGCAAAGTCCTCTCCCACAGGTGCGGGTGAGCCGGCGGACTCGGAGAGCAGGACCCGCAGTCCGGTGTGACCTGCAGGGGTGAAGAGCACTTCCCGGCCGATCGAACCGTCGGCCTCGCGCGGGATGGTGGCCGTGGCGGTGATGTCCTGCTCCGCCATCCAGGCCAGCAGCCCCTGCTTGATGTACAGGTGGTCCGCGCTGGAGACCCCGGCCGCCTTCCGGGCACAGGTGGAGGTGTGCTCGGGATTCGGCCCGTGAGCGAAGTGGCAGGCGCGATCGGTGTACAGCTTGGTGAAGAGCTGGTGCCCGCACCCGCCCAGCCACACGCCGCACCAGTAGGTCTGGTCGGCATGGTGTGCCCGGAAGTCGTCGAGCTCTATCGCTTCCATCGGAAGGACCACGGGGAGCTCGGAATCGGCGTGGCCGATCACGGCGGTCTGTACTCGGCGTCTGTCCAGGGCCATGCAACCTCCAGCCGTACGGAGACGAGATCCGTCTCCGGTCGGCGCCCTGCCACACTGCCGGGCGCCCAACTGACTGACGGTACCTCCCGGCACTGACAACGCCAGAGGTGCTGAGGCGCCTGCGCTGCGGTGAGGCCCCGGCCTTCCGAGGCCTCACCGTCTTGATGTGCACCATGCCCTTCGTCGTCCGGCCTGCTCGTACGGGGCTGGCTGGCTCATCGCTTCACCTGGCAGGCACCTACTAGGTACCATCGCTGGTATGCCATCTCTGAACGTGTCCTTCACCGACGAGGAGCTTGAGGGTGTCCGGGCCTCGGCCGCGGCCGAGGGCAAGAGCCTCAAGCAGTACCTGCATGATCTCGGAATCCGTGAGATGCAGCGCAAGCGGTTCGTCGTCGGCGCGGCTGAATGGGCCGATCGGCTGCGTGGCGAGTTCGACGAGGCTTTCCCCGAGGAAGTGCCGCCCGGTGAGCGCGGTGACGGGGCTGCTGCCGCCTGATGCCGCCGCTCCACATCGACGTTTCCTGGCTGCTGGATGTCCAGGAGAACGCGCTCGGTCATGACGATCTGTCCGTTTCGGATTATTCGGCTCTGGTGGCCGCTGTCGCCCGCCACAAGACCCGGCTGCCGACCCTCGCGGCCGCCGACCCGGACGCGGCCTGGCGTGCCGCGGCGCTGCTGCACACGATCGTGCGTCTGGAGCCGCTTCCGCACCGCAACAGTCTGTACGCGGCGTTCATCGCCGCGCAGTACATGGCGCAGGCCGGTGAGGGGATCGATCCCCCCTACGGCGCGCTGTCCGATCTGGTCCGCAAGGTCCGTGACACCCGTATCGGCGTGCAGGACGTCGCCGGTCTGCTGCGCGGCTGGAAGCTGTAGTTTCCGTCCCGCGCGGGATGGCGGCCTTCGCTCTCACGCCGGTGACGGGCCGCCGGGCGGCTGGTTGTTGCGGAGGCGGTGCTGGCGGGTGGTGACCAGGGCGCGCCAGCGGGTGCGGACGGCTGGTTCGCTGTCGAGCCAGTGGATGGCGGGCCCGTCGGGCTGGGGCCGGTCTCCCATGGCGGCCGCGATGGGCACGTAGTAGGCGAAGTCGCCGTTCGCGGTCGCCTGGCGCAGCCGGTCGATGGTGGCGGTCAGGTCGTCCTCGTTGCCGCGTACGGCGTGGTGGAAGGCGAGGGCGGTCTCCAGGAGCGGGGTGAGCCAGGGGAGCCCGGCGACGGTGATCTCGGTGCGCAGCACGGCGGCGTGGCCGGTGATGTCGCGGTCGGTGCCGGCGTCGCGTACGAGGGCGGCGACCTGGGCGAGGAGGGTGGTGGCGCGCTGGTCGGTCCGGGTGAGCAGCTGGTGGGCGAGGGCGAGTTCGTCGTCTGCGCGGTCCGGGTCGGTGAACGAGGTGACCAGGGCGAGGAGGGTCTGGGCGATGGCCTGTTCGCCCTGGGCGTCGTGCTGCTCGGCTTCGGCCCGTGCGTCCTCGAAGGCGGCGATGGCACGGTCCATGTCGCCGTGGGGCCACCTGATGTGTCCCAGGACGCGGTGGTGGCGGCCTTTCCAGCCCAGGGTGGGGACGGCGGCGAGGGCTGTGGGGAAGTCGCCTTGGATGCGGGCGAGGTTGGCCAGGCCGCGGCGGGCGCGCGGGGCGAGGCGGCCGTCGGCGTCGGCGACCTGGCGGTAGCCGTCAAGGGCGGCGTCGGTGCGGCCGAGGTCCTTGTGGGCTTTCGCCCGGTAGTACAGGGCGAGTTCGGCCGTCTCGCCGGACAGCAGACCGGTTTCGAGGACGGTGGTGAGGCGTTCGGCGGTGTGTTCGCGGTGTTCGTGCTGGCGGCGGGCGATGGCGGTGAGGAGTTCGGCCAGCGCGTCGGCGGGTGTGTCCGGACCCGGGACCGGGCCGGGGGATGAGCTGGCCCCGCCGGCCGGGGCGGGGGTGGGCGGGGCGACGGGTTCCCAGACGGAGTCGTCGGTGTAGGCGAAGGCGGCCTCGGTGAGCCAGCCGGGGTCATCGAGGCCGTGGTCGCGGGCCAGGCGCAGGCACGCGACGAGGAGGGTCCGGGCGGGGACGACGGCGTCGGTGTCCTGCCACTGCCGGCCCAGCGCCACCAGGGCACGTCCGGCGGCCTGGTGCCAGTCGGCTGCGGTCCAGCGGTCGTCGGTGTGGTCGTCGGCGGTGCGCAGCGCGGTGCGGATGGCGCCGTGCAGGTGGTACGGCCAGATGGCCTCAGGGTTTTCGCTGATCATCGGGCGTTCGGCGAGCCTGCGGGCCGCCGACTGGTGGGGGAGGCCCGCCGCCTGGGTGGCCAGGTGCAGGTCGAAGGCGTCCAGCAGGCTGACGCTGCGCAGGACGTGGCGTTCGTCGGTGGTGAGGTCGGACAGGGTGCGCGCGATGAGGGCGGGGAAGGTGTGGTCGAAGTCGGCGGGCTGGGGGTGCGGCCGGTGCGACGGATCTCCAGGAAGCGGGCAACGGCCAGGTCCAGGTGGAGCGGCAGTCCGTGGGAGCGTTCCGTGACGACGGTCCGGATGCCGGGGCCGATCAGCGGCCGGCCGTCGTGGGTGAGGCGGCGGGCGAGGTAGGCGTCACAGTCGGGCGGCGAGAAGTCGCCGATCAGGTGCTGGCGCTCGCCTCCGGCAGCCCGTGCCGGCTGCCCCGGACGGGCGGCCAGGCCTGGCCAGGCGTCGGGGCCAGTGCAGTCGAGTTGTCCCTGCAGGGCGGGGTCGGCCCACGGCAGGCGGTTGCGGCCGGAGATGACGAAGAAGACGTTCGGCATCAGCCACACCAGGCGTTGCAGCAGCCGTTCGGTGTCGCGGTGGCGGTCACCGGTGTCCTCGAAGGTGTCCAGCAGGACGACCGGCGTCACCGCGTGCTTGGCGGGCAGGCGGCTGATCTCCCATGCCAGCAGGTGCGGATAGTAGGAGAGCGCCTCGAGGTCGGGGTCGGCTTCCAGCAGCGCCGCCGTGCGGGCGCAGCCGGCCAGGGCCCGGGCCCGCTCGCGCCGCTCACGCAGGGCCGTGACGAGTGCTACGGCGACCTGACCCGCCGCCGACCCGACCATGCCCGGCAGCTGGAGCGCCCCGGCGGCCTGGCTGACCGCTTCCTGCAGCTGCTGCGGCAGCAGCTGCCCGAACCGCCCCACCAGGCCGGTGCGCCGCACGTACTCTTCCAGCGGCTCGCCGGGGTGCTGGGCATCCCAGTAGCGGCGCAGCGCCAGGTCGAAGCTGGGCAGGGGCCGGCCGACGACGGAGGCCAGGGCGAGCCTCCTGGTATGCGAGTTGCCGCTTTGCGCCTGTCAAGATCACCCTACCAGAAAGATCCGATCGGGTTAAAAAACGAGTTAATAGCTAGGATAAATTCTGCTAGGGTGGGGGTACGGAAGGAGATCCACCACATGGCATCCGAGGAAGAGCTGTTTGCGAACATCGACGCACTGCTGGAGGAGGAGCCGCAGCTTCCGCCCCCGGCGGAGCGCGCCCGGCTGCGTCAGGCCGCCGGGGTCACCCAGGCCCGCCTCGCGACCGCGTTGAAGACGACCACACAGACGGTGAAGAACTACGAGAACGGCCGCTCAGAGCCGAAGTCGCCGCGTCTGGAGGCGTACCAGCGGCTGCTGACCGGCTGGGCAGCGAAGTACCCCGCGCACGCCGTCGCCGTCGCTCCGGCCGTTACGCCACAGCCTGTGTCGCTTCCGGAGACGTTCACCGGCCCGGCCGCGCCCGAGACGCCCGAGGCGGAGACGGGCCCCGTGGAGGCACCCGCCGCCCCGGTCGCGCCGGAGCGTCCGACCGCGCGCCCGGCGACGTCGTCGCGTCGCCCGGCCGCGAAGAAGGCTGCGAAGCCCGCCGTCGACTCACGATTCCCGCACGGTCCACTCGCCGTACTGGACGGTGACGGCTCCGCGTACGGCGTGGGCGGCATCGTGCTCGACTGCCCGGCGACCACGGTGGTGGAGCTGGTGGAGTGGACGCTGCGCGAGTCCGGCCTCGGCGCGGCGAAGCTCAACCGGTACGGCAAGGACTCCGACCCGCTGATCGTGCTCACCGCCGCGGCCGCCGTGAAGCTGGGGCTGCCGGAGCACCTGGAGGGCCACGAGCAGCGCCGTTCTCTGCGCCTGCCCGAGGACCACCCGGTGGTCAAGCAGGTGGCGAAGGCGAAATGGCAGTTGACGCAGCGCGGGTTCGGCCCGTGGGCGCGGATCTACCGCAAGGCGCAGGGACGTGAGCGGCAGTGCGTGCAGCTCGCCATCCTGTCGTGGGACGCCCTCGATCCCCGGTCGTGGCCCGGCGTCTGTGAGATGGAGCCGGCCGACATCGCCCGCGTCCTCGGTGTCTACGCGACCCGGGTCATCACCCCGCGCGGCTCCACAGCCGTCTCGGGCCTGGAGTTGATGACCGCGCTGCGCCCGCCGACGAAGGCCGTGCAGGACCCGACGACCGGGAACTGGGTGTCCGGCCACAACGCGGGCTCCCTGGGCACCGAGCCGATGGACCCGGCGCCGCCGGAAGCCACCCCGGAGCACCCCGTCGTCGTGAACTCCGGCTGGACCGGCGGCTTCCTGAACGAGGAGGCGTACCAGTGGGTGCGGTCGGTGGAGTCACGCTGTGATGAGGAGTGCGTGCTGCCCTTCGCGGTCGGCCTGGACCTCAACACCGCGTTCCTCGCCGCCGCGGCCCGCCTGGTCGTCGGCCTCTCCGCCCCCGACCACTTCCACACCCCGACGTTCAACCCGAAGATCCCCGGCTCCTGGCTGGTCGACCTCTCCCACATCGACCTGGACCCGCGCCTGCCCAGCCCGTTCACCCCGGACGGCACCCGTCCGGCGGGCCCGGCCTGGTACCAGACGCACACCGTCGCCTACGCCCAGGAGCTCGGCTACGACGTCCACCCGATCGAGGCGTACCTGCGCCGCGAGACCGGCGCGTACCTGGACCCGTGGCACGACCGCCTCAAGACCGCCTACGTCGACACCCTCGCCGACCTCGGCGTCACGAAGGACCTGGACGACCGGCAGTTCCTCGCCGCGATGGAGCAGCACAAGCAGATCGACCCGGCCCTGGCCGCCGTCCTCGGCGCCATCAAGGCCACCGTGAAGGGCGGCGTCGGCAAGCTCCGCGAACGCCCCCAGGGCAAGCAGTACAAGGACGGCGAGCCGTGGCCGGCCATGCAGCGCCCGACTTGGCGCCCCGACATCCGCGCCGCCGTCATCAGCAAGGCCCGCGTCAACATGCACCGCAAGCTCAACAACATGGTCAAGATGACGGGCCTGTACCCGCTCGCCGTGCTGTCCGACTGCGTCGTCTACCCGTCGCCCGGGGAGAGCCCGCTGGACTTCCTGCCGTACGCGGCGTCCGGGAAGCCGCAGCCCGGCGGATTCCGTCTCGGGCCCACGCCGGGCCTGGCGAAGCTGGAGGGCGTCCAGTCGATGCTGTGGGCGGTCGACCTGATGGAGAAGGGCCTCAACCCGGCCCGCCACATCAAGGGCGGCGACGCCGTCCTCGACGAAGGAGAATAACCGGTGGGCGAGATCGACGACGCGATCGAACGCGCCGACCGGGAAAGCTTTACCCGCGAGCCGCCGAAGACGTTGAAGGGTCAGATCGGCTACCTGCTCAAGCAGTTGGGCAGCGCCAAGGCCGTCGCGCAGGAACTCGGGGTCACCGCCGACTCCGTCAACCGCTACCGGCGCGGCGCCCGCAAGCACGCCCGCGCCGACGTCGCCGCGAAACTCGACGACGCGGTACGGCAGCGGTGGCAGCCGCAGGTGCGCAAGCGCCGGCAGAAACAGGCCGCGACCTCCGGCGGCATCACCGTGGAGACGAGGGCCCGGTTCGGGTACACCGCACCGGTCGGCACGACCGACGACGGACGCTTCCGCCGACTGACCGTGCACCTCCCCCCGGCGTACGCACAACGCCTGTTCGACGCCCGCAACGCGGGTGCCAGCGACCAGCAAATGCGTGGGATCATCGCCGAAGGATTTAAGGAAATATATTTCCAGGACGGCGGAGGGCGCGCTACAGGACTCTCAGACGTCGAAATCAATGACATCGACTACCTCGATCTGGATTACTGACTAGAAGCGAATACATGACCGGGGGAGACGAAATGCTGAGCCGAAGCACGATAGTTGTCACTAAGGCAGGCGTGTTGTCACCAAGACCATCCGGAAGGGGCAGGCAGGGCTGATCATCAATGTGCTGCCGCATCGCAGTTGGCAGATTAGCGACAGGAAATCTAAAGAGCGCGGTCCGGTCGGGTCGTGAACCGGCCGCCTTGGCCACATTTCCAGTCAACAGGAAGTTGAAGGGAGCCCCCGTGGTAGCCATCTCGATCGGCGGAACGCCAGATGCGGGACCTGGGAGACGAGTTACCTCGGATCATGGTCGCTGGGCATCTGGAGCCGCTGTTCCGGCTGGCAGGGGAAGTCCCGTTCGACAGCACCCGAATTATCAAGAAGGGCTGAGCCTCACGGGCGCCACGACTCAGCTGGGCCGCCGCGCCGGGCAATTCGCCGGTGAAGAACAACCACTGCCAGATGGTCCACAGGGCGACGCTGGAATGGTCGGCGGATATCCGAGCCACCGTGAATGCTGCCACTGCCACCCCGCCCGGAGCGCCACGAATTAGGCGTTGGCGGTCAGTTGCAAGAGCAGTGGGCTACAGCAGTCAACTTGGCGCCGGTGTCAGGTTCCGCAGCATGGCAGCGCGGCCAGCCCCATGGATGCTCCCGGTCCAAAAGATTTTTCATGGCATGGCTGTCGCGGCCTTGGAAGGATTCTTGAATGCTGTACACCATAATTCTCGCCGCACGCCAAGCGGTGAAAATATCTAGTCGATGATGAATGAGAGTGAGAGTATAGAAGCAGTCGCACTGCGAACGGTTCATAATTCCGATCTGTGCACCATCCCAACCGATATTTTCGGCAGCCTGGCGCCGTCCGACGCCCAGCTCATAGTCTTCGAAATGTAGAATAGTGTCTCGAAAAACTTTGAGGCAACATGCACTTTCGTCGAATATGGAGATAACCTCACTTTGGTCGCCGCTAGTTAATTCGTCAACAAATGCTGCCGCCTGGCGTAAATGCCACAGGGAAATAACTGATAGGTCGGTACTGGCGGTCCGCTCGTCAAGCCTTCCTTGACATTCCTGAATCAAGTTGGCGCTCAGATTACGGACGGAAAAATCAGACGCCCACCACCAATGAAGAATATATTTCCATGCTTCGTACAAGTCGCCCTTGCCAAAGGTCTGGCGCCAGTCTTCTATCGCTTCAGCGCGCTGCCCGCGTCGTCGGTTGCTTGCCACCTGACCATGTTGCCCAAGTTTGGGCCTAGCCATCCAACGGGCGGCAAGATGCGCGGCGGCGCCCGGGCGATCTCGTTGGGGCGCGGACGAAGGGCGGGGAGCTACAGCTGGACATCGACGGCGCGGAGCACGAACGGCGCCGTGCCGCCGGACTGGGTGTCGCCACTGGGTACGGCTTCGGCGGCCTGGACGTACTGATGGCGCTCCCGCACGGCCTTCCCGTCCCGCTCAAGGCGCTCACCGATCACCAACGCGCCTACGTCTCGCGGGCCCCGGCCGGGATCTGCACCGTCACCGACGACCAGGTCGTCCGGCACGTCACACGGCCGTGCCGGGTGCGGCTGGCCACGGTGCGGGCGGCGAGCGCCTCCCAACTGGCCCTGGACGCGGCGGACAAGTTCGCGACCATCTGCGCACGCCGGGTGATCATCACCAGGCCGCCCAGCGTGCACTTCCCCGAGAAGCTGCCGGAGTTCGGCTCCTACGGCATTGGCGTCTGCCTCCAGCACCCTGGCGGGGAACTGGAGACGCTGGTGGAGCCACGGCCGTGGCGGGTGAAGCGGCACTCATCCGAAGCCTGGTGGTTCGCCGAAACCGCCTACGGCCACTTCCTCACTCAGCAGTCACCACCGGCCCCCGCACTGTCGCCGACGCTCTGATCCGGTAGGAGGGATCTGTCCCATGCCCGCATCCACGGCCACCCCGCGCGCGTACCGTGACGGTACGACCCGCCGGCACAGGGCTTCGGCGTGGTCGCCGGGCATCCGGTTTGTGACGGTCCGCCAGGTTGGTCGGCCAGGGAGAGCGGAACAGGCACGGCTTCCAAGATCATGGAGTTCTCGACGCCCCGTGACCTGCCTGGAAGACCGTGCCTGCCGAAGCATCATCGCTGATCCCGCCTGCCCTTGACCAACTCCGCGAGCATCCAGAGGTCGCGCCGGAAGAAGTGCCCGGACTGCTGGGCCGCCTCGCCCAGGTGCCCGATCCGCGTGATCCCCGTGGAGTGCGCCACGCTCTGGTGGGCGTCCTTGCCCTGGTCGCCTGCGCGGTGCTGGCGGGGGCGACGTCACTGCTGGCGGTCGGCGAATGGATTACCGACGCTCCGCCCCACGTGCTGGAACACGTCGGCGTGCGACTCGACCCCCTGTTCCCCAAACGGTCCCTGCCTGCGGAAACGACGGTCCGACGACTGCTGGCCCGGATCGACGGCGACGCATTGGACCTGGCGGTCGGCCGCTGGCTCGCCGACCGCCGCAACCGAACCCGGGGCCGGCTGCGCGGCCTGGCGGTCGACGGCAAGAGCCTTCGCGGAGCGGCCAGGGCCAACGGCCGCAAGATTCACCTGCTCGCAGCCCTGGACCACACCACCGGCCTGGTCCTGGCCCAGCTGGACGTCGGCGAGAAGACGAACGAGATCACCTGCTTCCAGCCGTTGCTGGAGACCATGGCCGACCTGGCCGGGGTGGTCGTCACCAGCGACGCCATGCACACCCAACGCGAGCACGCCGACTACCTTCTCGGCCGCGAAGCCCACTACATCGTGATCGTCAAGGGCAACCAGAAGAAGCTCCGCAAGCAGCTCAGATCCCTTCCGTGGACAGAGATCCCGCTGCAGGGCCGCGTGAGGGGCATCGGCCACGGACGCTCGGAGATCCGACGGATCAAGGTGGTCACGGTCAACAGCCTGCTCTTCCCCGGAGCCCGGCAGGCCGTCCAGATCAAGCGCCGCCGCACCGACCGCAAGACCGGCAAGACCACCATCAAGACCGTCCACGCCGTCACCAGCCTCACCGCCGAGCAAGCCAACCCCGCCCAGCTGGCGACCCTGATCCGTGATCACTGGCAGATCGAAGCTCTGCACCACGTCAGAGACACCACGTTCGCCGAAGACGCCTCACAGCTGCGAACCGGCAACGGGCCCCGGGCGATGGCCACTTGGCGCAACCTCGCCATCGGCACCCTGCGACTGGCCGGCGCGACCAACATCGCCGCAGCTCTGCGACACAACGCCCGCAACGCGGACCGCCCGCTCGCCCTGCTCGGCCTCAAGTGATCACGAAACGGACGCTCGCCGACTACGCCGAAGCCCTGCCCGCCGGCAGGACCAGATGAGCGCGCAGCCCGACCACGCACCCATCCCGCCGTACGCCCCCGCCCCGGGAGCTCCGGCCGAACTCCTCGCGCAGCTGCGCGCCGACCGGCGCGCAGCGCAGTGGGTGCCGGCCTTCGAACGGGAGTGGACGGCCGCGCTGGAAGAGTCGCGCCGGACGTTCTCCCTCGCCGGGCTCTACGAGGTCGTCCAGGACTGGCAGGGCCGCCTCGCCCACGCCCCGGCGATCGACGCCTTCGTCGCCTCCGGCTACGACGACAGCGAGTTCATCGACATGACGGAGCTGCGGAGAAGGCGCCGGTGACCGGACAGCCGTACGCGGTCCGCTTCTCGCCGCCGGCCGCGAAGGTCCTCGGCACCCTGCCCGAGCACGTCGAAGACACCGTGTGGGACGTTCTGGACGCCGCCGCGGCCGACCCGTGGGGCTTTGGCCAGTGGAACACCGAGGACCTCGAGGGCGAGGACGTGCGCTACGCGTCCGTCGGCCAACTGTCCCTCACCTACTGGGTGGACAGACCCCTGTGCCGCTTGACCGTCCTGAACATCGCCTGGCTGGGATAGTCACCCGGCGAAGCGCTCAGGCGTTGCCCCACGCCTCGAAGAATCGCTTGCGGTCGTCCGCTGTCTCATGCAGCCGGCGCCTGGCGAGCAGAACATGCCAGGCAGTGGTCTCGGCATCACGCAGCCACAACCGCCCGAGGTAGCGGCCGCCTGCTAAGAGCGTGTCATGGGACAGTGCGTCGCCGATCACCTTGGCCACGGCATCACGCTGCTGGTCGTCGACCTCTGCCAGGAAGCTGAGCACACGGTCGGCAACGCCCACTTCGTTCCCCCTGACCAGGCGTTCGAAAAACGGACCGCCCATGTTGCCGGGGTCGATGTACAGCGCGCCAGTGCCTCCCGCAGCCTCCATCGCGACCCAGAACTCATCGCCTTCGGGCGTGCCCGGCAGGGGAAGTACGGCGAAGAGATCGGCCAAATGACCGTTGGCTGCCTGGTTGTACGAGACGTCGCAGGCTGCCGCAGAAGCAATCTTCGCGACCTGCCCAGTGTTCAGCCCCGCGCCCTGTGGCCAGTCCAGTGGAGTGTTGAGCCGCTGGACGAGGTGCTGGGCCAGCTCACCATCGTCGTCAAGGAATCCGCGAACGATCACAAGTACCCCCAGGTAAATGCCAGTTGGCGTGCAAAGGCGGCTCTTGCCTGTCAGTCTGCCGAACTGGGCAGTGATCCGCTGGGGTGCTCGGACAACGTCCGGAAATTACTCGTTCCGACGCCAGACGTGGTGACAACGCCTCGCCTCCGGCAACGCAGCTTCCGGAGGCGAGGCGTTTCCAGCGTCGCAAGGGTCAGTGGGTGCAGTGGGTGCAGGACGGGGTGCCGGCGAATGCACGGTCCGCCGCGGCGACATCGCGGCCGGTGAGGTGCGCGGCCGCGTCCAGCGAGGCAGACAGCGGGCGGGGGATGGCAGTGCTGTGCCGGTAGGGCCTGTCCGCGGTGATGTACCGGTCGACCGACGCGGCATGCCGTCCGGGATTCTTCCGGTAGATATCGTCCGCTCGGCTGGCACGGCGCCACCGTGCTTCGCTGCCGCCTCACTTCTCCTCAGCCTCCGCCGCGCTCATGCGGACTGCTTCCCCGATGACGTCCCAACCGGTCCCCCGGACCCGCTCAGTGATCACCGCCGCTGTCACGAGCGTGGACTGCACCGAGTCCGTCAGGTACATCGCTTTGCGCACGTAGTCACCGGCCTGCGTCAGATCCTCAGCCACCATCTGCGCGAAGTCCTCGTAGCCTTCCACACGCCGCTGGGCTGCGCTCACCATCGCGATTCTGGCGATGTCGGAGTCGGTGAAGCTGTCCACCGGGAACTCTGCCGGGTTCACCTGGACGGTGACCGTCTCGCTGCTCATGGCGAGGATCGTAGAGGTGCTCCGCCACTTCACAGTCCTTCGTCACCTGTAAGGCTCACAGTCCATCTCCCCAGGTAGACGCGTCGAACTGTGAGGCTATGAGGTTGTGAGATACAGCGTGACCACGCGTATCCACCCCCGTTTCCACGCCCGTATCCGGCGAAAGCCAAGGGTCCGGAATCACACGATCCGGTGAACCCCTGGGCTGCGGATACCGCTGGCTACTCCCTGCGGGTGACATGTTGTCAGTGCCGATACCTAGCGTCCGACTTGTGAGAACTCCATCGCGCCCTGGCGGCGCCCGTTGCCCAAGGCGGACCTCATGAGCCTGACCTCCGGAATTCACTGTCGGCGCACCCCGCTGCGCCGATTCCTGGACCGTGAACTGTCGGCCGGCGCCCACCCGTTGCGGAAAAGCTTCCGCGCCCGGGACCAGAGCGACCAGATCCTGCTGCCGGGCCCCGGCGTCGGCACCGAGGCCGGGAACGTCGGCACGGCGATCGACTACAGGCTGCGCCTGGCGTTCACCACTGCCGAGCCCGTCGACCCCGTCGCGCGCGCCGGCATCCTGCTTGCCGGCGCCACCGTCGACTCGTACGACGATGACGAGGACGACTCGTACGACTCCGACGCGCGCCAGCGGATGGGGGAAGTGGGCGAGGAACTCGCCGCGCGCCTCGAGGAAACGGTCCTTGCCCTGCAGCTCGACAACCGCGAGCTGCCCATGGACCGGGCCCACGACGAAGAGGAGGACCTGGCCCGGATGCTGATCGCCGCCTCCTGGTACCAGGTCAAGTACCGCAGCCCGATCGGGTTCACCTACACCCCGCTGGCCATCACCGCACGGGAGGACCCCGGCGCCTTCACCTTGGACCGGCTCCTGGAGCTCCCGCACCGCGACATGGTGACCGACATCGTCGCCCAGCTCTACAAGGCCGCCGACGGCCCCCTGAACGCCCTGCGTGCCCGCAGCCGGCCCAGGGACTGCACACCCGGCCCGACGTTCCCCAACGCCCGGATCAGCGCGGACGCCGACCTCGCCGTCGACGGACTGCTGCTCGACTTCAAGAGCACCCGGCACCCCCGCACACTCCGCCAGGCGGAAGCGTGGCAGCTGCTCGGCTACCTGCTGCTCGACACCGCCGACCAGTACCGGATCGACACCGTCGGCCTGTACCTCTCGCGCTCCGGCACGCTCGCCAGCTGGCCGGTGGAGGAATACCTGGAACTGCTCGGGGCCTGCCGCCGCAACCTCACCGCCTTCCGCGGCGCGTTCACCGAACTGCTCGAAGGCTGCACGGCAGACGCTCAACCGAACGAGCAGGAGGAAGAAGACCGAGTCGGGCGGCTGCTGCGCCGCCTGGCCTCCGTCGCCGCCCCTGGCCACTGCCTGGTGTGCACGCAACCGTGCCCCGGCACTACTGACCTTTTCGGGTTGCCTTCGGGTGGTGACGTTGGGTGATCCCTGCGGTATGCCGGTGTTATGCGGTACGCGGATGGTGGGGGCCTGACTGCTGAGCGCCGGGCCGTGCGTGAAGGGATCCGGCTGGAGGCCGGGCAGAGGTTCGCACGAGGTGACAGGACTTCGGGCATCGCCAAGGACCTTCGGGTGAGCGAGCGTTCGGTGGAGCAATGGTGTCAATCCCCTCGCAGTGTGGAGACGATCTATCCGGCCAGTCCCTCGGCGAGGGTGGCTCGGTACTCGCGTTCGTAGTCGATCGGGCTCTTGAACCCGCATACGCTGTGTAGCCGCCTGGTGTTGTAGAAGTCGGTGATCCAGGTGGCGATCCTGATCCGGGCCTCGGTGCGGGTGGCGAAGGTGTGCCGGTGGACGTACTCGACCTTGAGCACACTGTTGAACGCCTCGCTCACGGCGTTGTCGAAACAAGATCCGACTCTGCCCATGGACTGGGTCACGCCCAGTCGCCGGCAGGCCCGGCGAAAGCGCCGCGAGCAGTACTCGCTGCCCCTGTCCGTGTGCATGATCACGCCGCGGACGTTGCCGCTCCGGGTGGCCGCGGCCATGTTGAGTGAGGCCACCACCAGCTCGGCGTCGTGACGGACGCCCATCGCGTAGCCGAGCAGCCGCCGGGAGAACAGATCGATGACGGTGGCGAGGTAGAGCTTGCCTTCGCCGGTGTCGATCTCGGTCATGTCGCCCGCCCAGACAAGGTCCGGTTCCTCGGCAGTGAAGTCCCGGCGCACGAAGTCCGGGGCCGCCGCCCGCTTCCCGGGCCGGGTCAGGCCCCGGCGCCTTCGGGTCTTCCGTCCGGCCAGGCCGAGTTCGGCCATGAGCTTGGCGACGGTGTTCACCGACACCCGCCAGCCCCGGCGGATCAGCTCGATGAACACCTTAGGCGAGCCGTAGGTGCCGCCCGAGCCGCGGAAGATCTCCTCGATCTCCTCCGCCAGACGCTGCCGGCGCATCTCCCGCGCCGTGGGCGGGCGGTCGCGCCACTTGTAGAACCACGACTCCGACACCCCAAGTGCCCGACATGCGGTGCGGTAGGGAATCTTCTGCTCGGCCTTGCAGTTGCTGATCACCCCGACCGCCACGGCCGGGTCCGCGTCAGCTACTTCACCCACAAGGCCACGAATCGCTTGCACACATCACGCTCCATCTCCAGCTCGCGGATGCGCTTGTCCTTCTCCCTGGCCTCGGCCCGCAGCCGGTCCAGCTCCGCGCGCTCACTCTCCCGCAGCCGACCACCGGGCGACGCCTCGGCCACCCGCCGGTCCGACGACGGTGACCCGTTACGCCTCGCCCGCGACACCCAGCTGTGCAGTGTCCCGGAATGGATGCCCAGATCCGCGGCCACCTCCGGGATCGACTTCCCGGTCTCCATCACGATCCGTACCGCCCCCTCGCGGAACTCCGCATCGTAGAGGCGCTTCTTGGATGCCATGACCCCAACTATCCCTCCGGTCACGGTCTCCACAGTAGGAGGGGAACCTCAATGGCGCCGGGCCTGGCGTGAGGGCGGCATGGAGGGTCTGAAGTCGAAGGGACCCGCGAAACTGCCGAAGCTGTCGGACGAACGGTTCGCCCTGCTGGAGAAGGAGCTGGCCAAAGGGCCGGCCGCGCACGGCTGGGAAGACCAGCGGTGGACCCTGGAACGCGTCAGAACGCTGATCGGCCGCCAGTTCAGGGTCAGTTGCTCGATCGCGGGAGTGTGGCGGCTCCTGCACCGCCACGGCTGGTCCTGGCAGAGCCCCGCCCGTCGCGCACTGGAACGCGACGAACACGCGGTCGAGCTCTGGAAGAAGGACGTGTGGCCGCAGGTGGAAGGACCGCGGCGGCGCTCGATGCCTGGATCGTCTTCGAGGACGAGGCCGGGTTCGCGATGACGCCGCCACGAGCCCGCACGTGGGGCCGACGCGGGCAGACTCCCGTAGTGAGAGTGCGGGGACGGTCCCGGCGACGGATCTCGATCGCCGCGATGTGCTGCTACCGGACCGGGGAAAGGTCCCGGCTGATCTACCGGCCCCGCTTCCACCTGCTACTCAAAGGCGCACGCAAGAGTTTCGCATGGCAGGACTACCGAGACCTCCTGGTCCGCGCGCACCTGCAACTCGGCGCCCCGATCGTTGTCGTCTGGGACAACTTGAACACCCATCGTGCCGCCGGAATGAGGAAATACGCGGCCGACCACGAATGGCTCACCATCATCCAACTACCCTCCTACAGCCCGGACTTGAATTCTGTGGAGGGCATCTGGTCTCTGCTGCGGCGCGGGCCGATGGCCAACACCGCGTTCACCGACCCCGACCACCTCACCCGCACCCTCCGCCGAGGACTCGCCCACATCCAGCGCCATCCCGAACTCATCGACGGCTGCCTCACCGAAACCGGACTGACCCTCGCTTCAGACCACCCGAAGCCAATCCGAAAAGGTCAGTAACCGCCGGCCCCGGGATTTCTGCTCCACCTGGTGCCGCGGCCGCGCCCAGACTCTGCGCAACAAGGGCCTACTGCCCGGCGGGCCGGCCCTACTGCTCCCACGCCCCCGCAAGGAGCGCCTGGACCTCCCCGACGACGCGGAGGTTGTGAGCCTCACAGCCCGTTTGCCCAGGTAGGCGCGGCGTAGCGTCCGGACGCCTGTACATCGTGGACATCGTCTGGCTCGGCTGACCCACCCTCGAACGAACATCGGCCCGCCCCGGCATACGAACTGCCGGGACGGGCCGATGCACGTGCTATCCGCGCCCGACCATCGTGGTCAGCGGCGGATGTGGACGGTCACGCTGACGATCGTTCCACCCGCGAAGACCGTGGCGCCGAACCACGCCACAGCCGTGATGGGGGCCGTGTGTCCGCTGGCGGCCAGCAAACAGATGGCGACCATCGCCAAGAGCGCGACGATGGCAGGGGTCACCTGGCTGACCTGGGCAAGACGGGACACCGATCTGGCTGCGGTACTGTTCCGCGATGTAGCTGCAGGATTCATCTCTCGTGATTTCTCTCGGGCGGATGTGATCCCAACGCGACACCGGGGAGTCCTCGGTCGTACCCTCCGCCGTCCAAAGCTCGGGTGCGGCCTTCGGGGCTCCCCTTTTGCGTGCTGGGACCACGATGGTCGGCGGAGAGGACGTGCTGGCTGAAGCCGCCACTCCCTGCGAAAAGGTCCACGAGGCCGAACTACGCTGGCAGTTACGCCTGACACTTGGTCGACGCCACGGACGCTTCGCAGCGAATCCTGCCCCTACTTCTGGCGGGAAAGCCAATCCGGCACCCCTGGGAGTCACACGAACACCCTTGGGAGTCACCCGCCGGTAGCGAAAGCCCACATTGGGGAACGCACCGTCACCGACATCCGAGACGCGTCGACTACCGCTGAATCCTGACCGGTGTCGCTCAGTTGACCCGGAGGACCTCATTGCGTAGTGCGCGCAGCAGGGTCAGGGCGTCCTGGTTGTCGGCGTCGGTGAACGCGTGGATGGCCAGGAGGATGGATCGGGCGATCAGCTTCGCGGTGGCGGGGTCGTCGCCGGCGTGAGCGGCCTGATTGTGCAGGGCGTCGGTCAGGACGAAGACGATGCGGGCCATCGGATCACTGTTGATCTCCCCGACCAGTCGGCCCGTTTCGTCGTAATCCATGGTGGCGTCGATACCGAAGCCGGCGATCAGGATGCGGTGGAGGGTGTGCTGCCCGTAGGCGGCCAGCAGCACCGGCAACGGCCGCTCGCCATCACCGCCCGCCAGGACCGTCAGGGCATCGTCGTTGTTTCCGACGACGGCCTCCAGCGCGGCCAGTGCCCGCAGGTGCTCATCGTCCGTCAGCTCGATGTCCATGGCACCGCAGGGTAGGGCAACGCTCCGAGGACACGGCGGCGTTCGCCGCGAAACCACCCACCAGGGTCTGGCCACCGGTTGCCATACGGGCGGCACCGCGTATCCGCGCGCAGTAGTCACCAAGCGCCACGGGGGCGTTCGGCACCGAGCTGGACCTCACGCAGGCACTCGCGGCACTCCGGCAGGCCGTCCAACGGCGCGGCCCTCTTCCTGCGCCCAGCTGAAGCCGCACAGCGACCTGGTCCGGCGCCTGGACCCCTCCGCCACAGCATGGGAGTCATAGCCCGGGACCTTCCACGTCACAGGCGTCCCGCCGTCGTAGGGGGCACCGTTCGGCCAGACGTAGGCGGCTTCGGTGGTGGTGCAGCGCATCCGCAGATCAGGACCGCTCCACCGTTTGCCCTGTCGGACCTCGGCAGCGGCATCAACAGCGTCGGCCAGGCGCTCGAAGGACAGGTCGAAGTCGTCCATGTGCCTCCACCGGCCTGGCTCCTGCGCGCGCATCAGCGTGCGGAACATCAGCAGCAGCCGCGCCAGGTCGTGCTGGCCGACCCGGACCGTGTTCGTCTCCGGGTCGTAGCCGTACGGGTTCTCGGTGTCGGTCTTCTTGGGCATCGCCTTCTCCTCATCCACGCGCTGGCGGGCTGAGTGTGCCGGGCACGCGGACGGCTCCGTGTCCAGAACCAACGTGTCTCCGTGAACCAGCGAGGCCTACTCGTGCTGCGAGAAGGAGCTGTTCCCCTTGCCATCGGCGCGGGTGTTGGCGTTGTTGTTCTCGGTGCTCTGCATGTCGCTGTTGATGGCTGTGTTCAGCGCCGCGATGTCGCTGAGGATATGGGCGTTGTTGAGGGTGCCGTCCTCGACTCCGGCGTGTGCGGGTACTGCGGTGAGGATGGCCATGCCGACAGCGAGAACGGCAGTGGTGAGGATGCTTCGCTTCTTCATGATCTGATCAACGGCCAGCACAGCCGAAGGTCACTAGCGCCGACGCGTCACCATCGCCGCGCAGCCGACAGAGAGAACGGTGTCACGCTGTGAGGTCTATGAGGTTCACAGGGCGTTTCCCCAGGTAGACGCGGTGAATTGTGAGGTTGTGAGGCGAAGCTCACGCCCGTGCTTCCGCACGCCCTGGTCTCGCCCGTCGGCGCGGAGGACGATGGAGTCGTGGGCGAGCACAACAAGGACCAGGAGCACGTTGCCGAACCGGCGCGGCCGCCGCTCACCGCGGCCCGCGCCCGGGAGATGACGGCGGGGCTGCTCGAGGCGATGGACGACGTCCGGCGCTCCGTGGCGGTGCTCGCCGCCCGGGTCCGCGACGCGCACACCGCCCGGGTGTGGCTCCCCCTCGGTCACCCGAGCTGGGAGGCGTACTGCGACGCGGAGTTCGGCATCAGCCGCGCTCAGGCGTACCGGCTGCTCGACATCGCCCGCTCCCTCGCCGCGATCCACAGCGCCGTCGCCACCGGCACCGAGACGTCTCGCACGCGAGACACCGACCCGGCCGCGGCCGCACTCGACTACGGCCTGTCCCAACGCGCCCTGATCGCAGTCTCCGGCCGTACCCACGACGTCGCGGAGCTTGATCACCCGACGCCTCGCCACGCTCGCCCACAGCGGCCTCCAGGTCCTCGATGAGCCGACCGTGCGCGCCGTGGTCCGCCAGGCCGTCCGCGACGTCCGCACCGCCCCGCCGCCCGCCGATCCGCCCGCGATCCGCCGACGGATCCCGCGCTCGCCGCGCTGCGCGCCGTCATCGACGACCTCGCCGCCAGCACGCACGCGATCGGCGAGCTGATGCTCGAAGTCGCCCCGGCCTACCTCTCTGACACCGACGCGGCCGACGTCCTGGCGCCACTGTGCGCGCAGACCGGCGCGGCCCTCGAGGACGGACTCGCCGCCCGCCGATACGCGATGTCCGGTGACCGCCGCGCCCTGCACGACACTGTCTTGTAGGCCACCGCTCCCGGCTGCTCCTGTGTGACACACAGCCCGTTTCCTCTGGTGGCCGGGGTGCGGTGTGAGGGTGTGGGGTGTGAGGCGAGGGCCTGCGGCGGCAGGGTGCCGCTGCTCCTGGTCGTGATGCTCGCCGGTGATGGGCAGGGGGTGTCATCGGTGGGTTCCGGTGGATGGTGGCCGTCGTCGCGGTGGTGCGGCGCGTGGTCCTGGTGATGGTCGTCGGGTGGCAGGAGAGCGATGTCGCGAGTGCTGCGCAGTATTTGCATGGGCTCGCGTAGCACAAGGCTCTGCGCGAGTGGCAGGTCGGCCCCGACGGGCAACTGCTGTTCACCGCTCGGACCGTCCGCGCCCGCCAGCGCCCTGTCGTTCCGCGGCCGCCAGCACGGTCGGGAGCACGTTCCTGCGGCTACTGGAGGGGAACGATGTATCACTCGGCTCGCACGAGAGCGGCGCCGCACCGAGGGCGCGGCGCCGCAAGATTGAGAACTCAGCCCTTCTCCGACGACGCCGACCGCTTTGCCTGCCGAAGGTGCTCTCGCAGCAGTGTGCGCAGTTGGGGCAGTGGAACACGAGCGCCCAGGGCGTTGAGGAACTCCGGGATGTTCCACGTGATCAGGGCGCCCTGGCGGGAGAGGTAGAGGCCCACCTGGTTGATGCCGTACGCGTTGTCGTAGTCGAGCAGCAGGTATCCGGCGAGCTGCTGTACCGCAGAACGGTTGATCGTGTGGGGGCGCGTGGTTGCCTTGCAGTCGATCAGCAGCCCACCGACGATGAAGTCCGCATCAGCCCCGCCCAAGTCAGCGCTGCCGGCGAACACCGGTCCGCACACCCGCTGCCCGTCCGGCAACTGCGTGAACGCTGCGAAAGGCCGCTCGGCCAGCTCCATCTGCTCGGCGATGTCCTCCAACACGTAGGCCGGCACCGCCGCGGTCAGATGGGCCAAGGTGGTGTGCGCGTCGGCGAGGGCGAGCATGTTCCGGCGCCGGGAGAAGACGCCATTGCGGTAGACGGCCTCATAGAACCCCGCCAGGTGACACAGCCGGGTCAGCTCCTCCTCATCCAGTCGGGGCGCGCCCTCCAGGTGATTCTGGAGACGGGCAAGCAGCTGAGTGCCAGCCGTGTGCAGGGTCTTGCGCACCTCAGGGGCAGGAGCCCCCTCGATCGGGATCCGGCTGCCGAGAAGCCGAACGCCCGTCGTGACCGCGGCTCCGGGGCCGTGCCCCAGACGGAGCCGGAGGCGGTAGTCGATGGTGTGCCCGAGAGCTGCGTAGTCGGGGCGCCGCTCGTCCATCGGCTGCACCGCGGGCGCAAATCCCCGAGACTGCTGCAGGTACGAACCGACCACCTGCTCCGTACGCGGCAGATGCCGGTTCAGGAACACGGACATTGGTGAGCGCGGGTACTGAAGCTGCCCTGTCAACGGCAGCGCTGCCAGCGGCACACCCTCTGGCGTACTCGTGAGCGAGGCGCGTGAGACATTCCGGATCTGGGCTTCGGCCCACTGAATCCCCGTCGTGTCCAGTACCTCGCGAGCCCGCGTCACCGCCACGTAGATCAAGCGCGCCTCCGCCGGCTGCACCCCACGTGGCCCGGGCCCGTCAGCTGGCGGTGTGAAACCGTCCCCGATCCGCACCCGCCCCCATTCGCGGCCCTTGGCCTTGTGGACGGTGGACACCACTACCCGCGCCTGGGCCTCGTCGACCATGCCTCTGACCGCCGCGATGATCTGCTGCGGCCCGTAGGCGTCGACCAGTTCCACGATCGCTTTCAACTCCGCCGCAGCGGAGTCCTGCTCGGCGTACTCCTGCACCTCACCCCAGGAGGAGAACAGGAACAGTTCATGGTGCGATGTCCGCCGCCCCACCTGCAGATCGATCGCAGCCTCAGCAATCTTCAGCAGCGGTTGACCGCCACCGACCAGCGCGACAGGCACGCCCTGCTCGAGGAAGCACAGCACTTCAGCGAGCGCGTCGGCGTTCCCCCGGCACAACACCGCATCGGGGACCTCCACCCGCCCCAGACCAGAAGCCCTACCGGCGTGCCCGGTCAGCTGCATCGTTGATGCCGCCGCCCGCAGCCACCGATTCGCCACCTGCGCAATCGCCGGCCCGAACCTGAACGACTGCGTCAACTCAAGCTGCTGTCCCGGAAAACTGCTCATGATGTCCTTGGCATGCCGCCACTCATAAATCTGCTGCGCCGGGTCCCCGACGCACACCCGTTGCGCGTCCTGGGCCAGGAAAATTTCCTCCAAGACCGGGTTGGTGTCCTGCGCCTCGTCCAGCAGCACGAAGTCGGCCGACAGTCTCGGTCGTGTCAGCGCCCACATTTTCAGGTAGTGGTCGTGCTGGAACGGCAGCTTGCCTTCGGGTGAGCAGATGTCCTCCCACGCCCACTGCGCCCTCTTCAGGAGCACTTGCGCCAGATACTGCGCACCCTGATCATCCAGCCCGTTCACCGGCCCCAGGTGCCGGGCCGCCACCTGTTCGTCCGTGCTGTAGCAGAAGCGGCGGACCATCTCCATCACGAGCCGCGCCTGCGTCGTCGCCCTCAGCCGTCTCTTGCCCACGGCCAGGTCGCGATCCAACCCCAGCAACTGCGCCGTACGCTTCAACGGCATGTGGCGCGAGGCATCGAGCCGGTCCTGGAACTGGCGACCCACCGCCCGGTGCGCCAATGAGTGCGACGTACGGCACGCCACATTTCCCCCGAAACGAGCCTTAGCCTCGTCGGCAATCGGCTTGTTGAAGGCCACGTACAGGCCCCGGCCGCGTGCTGCCGAGCCCATCATCACCAGCGTCGAAGTCTTCCCTGTACCGGCACCGGCCACCAACGCCAAGTCCTGGCCTGCGGTAAACACCTCCCGGGCCGCTTCCTGCTCAGCCGTCGCTCGCAAAGCCACACCACACGTCCCTTCCACCCGCAGCACGGGTCACCTCAGTCCGGCCCTGTTTCGGCCGAGCCTGACGAGCATGGCGGAGGCCACTGACACCCTGTCACCCAATCCCATACGCCCATACGAATCTTCGAATAGACGGCCGATCGGCCACTCCTGAAGGCCGCGGGTCAGAAGTTCGGTCTGCCAGCGCCTTCCACGGTGGTTGTGGCCGGATTTCGTCACTGGTGGGTCACAGATCGGAGTGAGGGAAAACTGCTGGCTCCACTGTTCTGTCTGGTTGAACGGGGGCGGCGAGGAGCCGTGCTCCGGACATCTGGGACTCGGGGGGACAGCATGCGTTACGTGAACGGAATGCGCGGTTCGGCGGTGGCGGTCGTCGTGGTCTCGGCGGCGCTGGCGGTGGCGGGATGTCAGCCCGGTGGGGGCGGTGCGGACACCGGAGGCGGCGGCGTCACGCCGTCCGGGGCTGTCAGCTCAGCGGCCTCCTCCTCGACGCCCTCCGTCTCCATGCCCGCGTCCTCCGCGCCCCCGTCGTCCGCACCCGCTCCGGGCGGTTCGGCGCCGACCTGTTCGGCGGGCAGTCTGAAGGCGACCGCCCGTCAGGCCGCCGTGCGGCCGGCCGGTACGGGGACCGGGGCGGCCGTCGTCGAGTTCACCAACGTGTCCGGACGGACGTGCGTCCTCAAGGGGCACCCCACGGTGGCCGGCGCCGGGAACGGCTCTCCCGAGATGAACGTGCCGCTCACTGTCAAGCCGACCGGAGCCGCGGCGCCGGTGAAGGTGGCCCCCGGCGGCAAGGCGTGGGTAAAGCTGACGTTCGTGCAGGTGCAGGGAGAGGCCGACGGATACTGCGTGTCCGGTTCGGCGCCCGTGGTGTACCCCACGATGGTCGTCCGGCTGCCGGGGTCCGGGGCGCACCAGGTGGCCCTGAATGACGGGCAGTTCGCCGAGTGCGACGACACCGTGACCGTCACCGCCGTATCGGCGGTCAGGCCTTCTTGACCGATTCCAGCAGCACCAGCGCGCGCATGTCTAGCTCAGCACGTGATCCCCAAGAGGCGGCGAAGCAGACGCCTTCCCATGTGACCGGCGCGATTACACCGGTCACAGCGGTTGTTGACCTCCACACTGCCAGGAAAAGCAACGTCGCGAACTGCGCCGCAGCGAGCGCAAACGAGATGGCCGCCGATAGCCGCGGGCCCAGACAACTGAGCGTTGCTGCCTGAACCTGCCGTTCGCTGTCACTCTCGTTCCAGCGTGATCCTCTCGACGGGATCCATCGCGGCCCTGCTCGAGCTGACGTTAGCCTGGGTACTGCTGGCCAGACCTACGGGACACGTTTTTGTCGGCGCCGAGCAGAACGAACTGACAGCGCTGGCGGCACCGAGCAGGCATATCTGGTTGTCAGACTCACACAGGGCAGCACAGCCCGGGGCCGGCCCCGGGAGCGACCAAAGCGACCAGCGGCTCGAGTTCCCTCACAACAGCTCAATACCGAAGGGTGTTGCCGAATGCAGAGTCGCTTCAGTCGCTTGCGTCGCTCCCGGGCCACGAAGCACAGCGACTGAACGAGCAGCTACTCAGCAGACCAATGGTCGCTGAGTAGCTGGAGTACGTTAGTGCAGGTCAACGGCATGTTGGAGTGTGTACAGCGACCGAAGCGACCCAAAGGCGGGGTATATGAAGCCGTTGGGGTGTGTGCGTGTGTGTCATATATAGGAGGCTTCAGTCGCTTCAGTCGCTGTTCTGGATTTCGCATGACCTCTGAACTGGGGTTTTCTCAGAGTGGGCTGGGTAGCTACCGAACCACTGTCAGTCGCTGCCTTGTCTGGTCAGTCGCTGCGCGACGGTGCCGGTCGCATCATCAACATCCCATTCGGGTTCTTTCGCATGTGCTCCACGCCCCCACAGGCCACATTCGCTACGCTGTGTCCGTCGTTGAGTCGCTTCGGTCGCTGATAGGGGGTGGTTATGCCTGCTGAGCTGCGCTTTTCCGGCAGCGACTCACCGCAGACTCCCCCCGAGTCGGCTGTCTCCCTGGCCACCGCCAGCTGGTGCGCGCGCCGCGGCTGGCCAGTGCACCCCCTCGCCGCCAGTCGCAAGACGCCAGCCGCAAACTGCACCGAATGTCGCTCGACACCTCATGCGCCCGCCAGGTGCCCGTGTCTCCCCGCAGGACGTTGGTGCCACGGCTTTCACGCCGCCACCCTCGACCAGCGCCGTATCGCCGAATGGTGGGGCCACCACCCGGAGTTCGGTGTGGGTGTCGCCTGTGGTCCGGCCAGCCTCGTCGTCATCGACATCGACGCTCACCCTACCCAGCCGCCGTCCCGGGACCGGGTTCTGCCGGGCATCCCGATCGGCGACCACGTCGACCTCACCGGCCTGGCCAACGGATTCCACACGCTGGCCGTCCTGGCCGCGCTCCGCGGCCAGCGCAGCCCCGCAGAGGATGACGCCACGCTGCGCGTACGCACCCCCTCAGGGGGTCTGCACGTCTGGTACCGGGCCGCGGACAACCGACGCTGGCGCTGCTCCGCAGGCTCCAGCCAAGGCGCGGCCCTGGCCTGGCAGGTTGATGTCCGGGCCCACGGCGGCTACATCGTCGCCCCGGGCACCACCACCCGCGACGGCACCTACACCCCGCTCGACGACGTCCGCGAACCCGCCGCACTGCCGTCCTGGCTGGCCCAGGAACTCGAACGCACCGGGCATCTGCCCGCACGGAGCATTCCCGCCCCCCGGTCGGTCCCGCCCCGCGCGCAGCAGGCCATCCTGGCCGCAGGCGGAGGCCGCGAACGCACCGAGCGGATGCTCGCCTCCGTCCTTGCCCCGGTCGAGGAGTGCGGCCAAGTCGCTGAAGGCGCCGGGTTCTCCGACACCCTCAACCGCGCCGCCTACACCCTGGGAGGCCTCGTCGCCGCCGGCCGGCTCACCGAGGAAGAAGCCGAACGCGCCCTCACCGAAGCCGCGGCCGCCGCCCGCCCGGGCCAGGAGCGGCGCGTTGCTCAGATCATCCGCAGCGGCATGACCGCCGGCCGCCAACACCCCCTCCACCTGCGAAGGGGCCCCCGATGAGCGCACCCGACCACGAGACAGCAGCCCTCTTCGAGTTCGACGCCGAAGCCGTCGCCGCACAAATCCGCCAGCAGGCCCACCCCGCCCCGGCCGTCACCGTTGTACTGCCCGCCCAGACGGACGTCTCCCGCGCCGCGGCTGGTGAAGCAACCTCTGCAGGCTTGTTGCCCGACACTCTGACCGATCGCGGTAACGCCAAGCTGTTCGTGAAGCTGTACGCCAACGACTACCGGCACGTCCCCGGGATGGGCTGGTACCGGTGGGACACCACCCGCTGGCAGATCGACGAGGACGACACGGTCCTGTGGGCGGCCGGCGACCTCGCCGAAGCCATCGCAGGCCACGACCCGCGCGGCCTGTTCACCACCCAGTCGCTGCACGCACACCGACGCCGCGCACTGTCCACCACGGGCATGAACGCCATGCTCACGCAGGCCAAGTCCGCTCCCGGGATGGTTCTCAACGCCGCCCTGCTGGACGCCGACCCCTACGCGCTGTGCACCCCCGACGGGATCGTCGACCTGCGCACCGGCCTGGTGAAGACCCCGGACCCGAACAAGGACTTCCACTCCCGCTCCACCACCGTCGGCCCCCAGCCCATGCCCACCCCCCGCTGGGAACGCTTCCTGACCGACACCTTCGGAGCCGACCTCGAAGACCAGCAGATGATCGGCTACCTGCAGCTTCTGCTCGGCTACTCCGTCACCGGCGATGTAGGCGGCCAGGTCCTGCCCTTCCTGTTCGGCTCCGGCAAGAACGGCAAGTCCGTCCTCCTCGACGTCCTGATGAAACTTTTGGGCGACTACGCGGACGCGGCCCCGCCAGGCTTCCTGATGGCCCGCCCCTTCGAAGGCCACCCCACCGACCTGGCCGAACTCCACGGTCGGCGCGTCATCGTCTGCTCCGAGGTCAAGCCAGGAGACAAGTTCGACGAGGGCCGCGTCAAACTGCTCACCGGCGGCGACCGCATCAAGGCCCGCCGCATGCGCCAGGACTTCTTCGGCTTCAACCCCACCCACAAACTCTGGCTGCTGGGCAACCACCGGCCCGAAGTCGGCACCGGCGGCTTCGCGTTCTGGCGCCGCATGCGGCTGATCCCCTTCGAACGCGTCGTCCCCGACCACCGCAAGATCGACAACCTGGCCGACCTCCTCGTCACCGAGGAAGGCCCCGGCATCCTCGCCTGGCTCGTCGACGGCGCCCGCCGCTACCTCGCCGGCGACCGCGACCTCACTGGACCCGAACGCGTCCGCATCGCCACCAGCGCCTACGCCGAGACCGAGGACCACACCGGCCGCTTCTACGAAGAGTGCTGCACCCTCGGCACCGACCTGCGCGCCGAGCAGACCACCCTCTACGCCGCCTACCGGGCCTGGTGCCACACTGAAGGGGCACCAGCCATGTCCTCGCGCGCGTTCGCCGCCCGCACCCGGGAACTCGTCGGGCTGGCCTCGCCGAAGGAAATGATCCTGTCCAACCAGCGCAAGCACTACCCCGGCATCGGACTGCTCACCGACCAGGAGAGGGACCACACATGAGCTCCCTGATCACCGAGGACGAGATCAGCCACGAAGCCGACATCGTGTGGCTGGAGGACATCGCAACCCTCGACTACGTACGCCAGAGCCTGGACCGGCTGCCTACCCGCAAAGGCCGGCCCGCCTACCACCGCGACGGACGCATGATCGGCTACGCCCTCCTCGGGCCCACCGCCAAAGCCTCCCGCGCCTCCGGCACCTTCCGCCGCCGTGTCTTTTGGCTCTTGCCCCACGACCGCGACAGCCAGCCCACCGGCCTCTACGCTAAGAGCGCCCCCGCCGAAGGCGTCGACCCCCGCACCCTCGAACCCCGCGTCAAGGGTTACAAGACCGAACGCTCAGAAGGCGGCCCGCCCTCAACGGCAATGCAGGAGTTGGGGATAACGCTCCCGCTGTAAGCCCTCGCGCACCTCAACGACCTCCTCCAGAACGGCGGCTGAACGACGGGCCTTGGGAGCTCTGAGGGATGGCGGCTGCGGCGCCGGGGGAGCGGGGCCCCCATGACAGGGGGTTCACGGACGCTGACGCGCTCAGCGCGAGTGCGACAACCAGAGGAGGCCGCACACCACGTGGATCCCGCGGTCGGGGCACCTCACCAAGCCGTCGTCGCAGGCGTCACAAGCGGTAATCCTGGCCCCTGGCCGCAAGTATCCGCCGACCGGCAAAGCCGTTTTAGTACGAGCCGATCTCGGCGACGTCTGCTGCCAGGAGCAGCTGGGAGACTTGGCGCCGGTCGCGCGTTGTCACGGTGACCCGATAGAGGCCCGGAGCGGGCAGGGTCGCGGTGGCGGTGAGGTGGCGGCCGGTCAGACGCAGCCGGGGAATGACAGGCGTAGCTGCGGTTGATCCGTCTGCTGCCGTGATGTGGCAGGTCATGCCTGCTGGTGAATGGACTCCGGTGACGACGAGGTCCCATGGTTGTCCGGGGCTGACGAGGTCTGGGATGTCCAGACCGCATCCGGGGCCACCCATGGGTGGGCCGAGGTGGATGTCGTCGCGTAGGAGTTCTTGGACGGCGCGCAGGGCGAAGCGGTCCGTGGCGACGGCACCGTGCTGCAGCGGGAGGGTCCTTACAGCTGACCCGAGGGCTGCGGACTCTTTGTGGACTGTGCCGTCACCTTGAACGTCGAACAGTTTCAGGTTGTTGTCGGAGTCCCGGATGAAGGTGTGGTCGCTGTTGCGGCGCACGGTGTGACAGTGCGTCTGCAGGATCCCGTCGTGCAGGGTCAGGCTTTGCGCAGTGGTCTGGCCGGTGCCTGCGACCGCGCGGTGGCCGGGTAGCACGATGGCGGCTCGTTTGGTGGCGAAGTCGGCCGCGAGGTGGGCGAGTTCGCGGTGTCCGTCGAGGTGCTCCACGTCCGAGGAGGTCAGGCGGCGTGCGTCGTTGTCGTTGAGGACGCATACATATTGCGGCGGCAGGTCGTGCAGGCCGGGCATGGTCGAGCACAGTTCTTTGAGCTGTTTGTGGGGGAGTGGGACGGGTGTTCCGCGCCCGGTGTTCAGGATGGCGGCGGCTTTCACCGCGCCGTGGAAGGGGGTGCCCAGCGTGATCACGGCGCGGGTGTCGCCGGCCAATTCGCTGTCGTGCTGCGGGTCGAGCGCTGCTTGCGTGACCAGTCCGCCCATGGAGTGTGCGACGAATACGTGCCGCCCTGGATGAGCGTCGACCCTGGCGGGGCGGGCCTCGGCGTGTTCTCGACGCCCGCCTGGCCGCCGAACAACTCGCCGCCACCGACCCGCTGTTCAAGGCCTGGTACCCGCTGACCGCACGCGAGCTCGGCTTCAGTCAGGCGGAGCTCGAATTCAACCCGGCCGCGGGCACCTTCACGGCGCGGCTGCTGGTGGCCGGGCCCGAAGCAGCCGGGCGCCGTCACGGCACGTTCTTCGGGTGCTGGACGGTGGCGCGTGGCTTCGCCCTGACCGCGGTCGCGGCTGCCGGGGGTGGGATGAACGCCGGTCCTGCCCGCCCGACCCCCGGGCGGTCAGGACGCGCCGGTGCCGGCTCAGGGCGGGTTCGCCGCCCTGAGCGTGGTACTTCACGCCGTCCCGTGCACCGCCTGGGCGAGGGCACGCAGACCCTCGTCCAGCTCGTCGAGAGTGACGGTGAGCGGAGGCAGCAGCTTGACGACCTCGCTGTCCGGGCCCGAGGTCTCGACCAGCAGGCCGAGTTCGAAGGCTCGTCGGGCTACGCGCACCGCCCGGCTCGTATCCCGGAACTCCAGACCCCACACCAGGCCCCTGCCCCGGTACCCATTCATCTCCTCCGGTCGTTCGGCGCGGATCGTGGCGAGTGCCCGCTCGACCCGTTCGCCGCGCAGGAGGGTCTGCTTCTCCAACTGGTCGTCGATCCAGTAGGTGTGGAGTGCGGCGGTGGCGGTGACGAAGGCAGCGTTGTTGCCACGGAACGTGCCGTTGTGCTCGCCAGGTTCCCAGATGTCGAGTTCGGGTTTGAACAGGCACAGAGCCATGGGCAGTCCGTAGCCGCTGATGGACTTCGAGACGGTGACGATGTCGGGGACGATGCCCGCCTCCTCGAAGGAGAAGAAGGCGCCGGTCCGGCCACAGCCCATCTGGATGTCGTCCACGATCAGGAGCATGTCGTGCCGCCGGCACAACTCGGCGAGTTCGCGCAGCCACTCGGCACCGGCCACGTTGATACCGCCTTCACCCTGCACGGTCTCGACGATCACGGCCGCCGGCCGGTCGAGGCCGGAGCCCTTGTCCTCCAGGAGTCTCTCGAACCATCCGAAGGCGAGCATCCCGTCGAGGTAGCCGTCGTAGGGCATGGGAGTGTGGTGCACCAGCGGGACACCCGCGCCCGCCCGTTTGAAGGTGTTGCCGGTCACCGCGAGCGAGCCGAGGGTCATGCCGTGGAAGGCGTTGGTGAAGGACACGACGGTCTCGCGGGCCTTGACCTTGCGGGCCAGCTTGAGCGCCGCCTCGACCGCGTTGGTACCGGTCGGGCCCGGGAACATCACCTTGTACGGGAGGTCGCGGGGGCGCAGGATTACCTCCTGGAAAGTCTCCAGGAAAGCGCGTTTGGCCACGGTGGACATGTCCAGGGAGTGGATGACGCCATCGCGCTGGACGTAGTCGAGCAATGCGCCTTTCAGGGCGGGGTTGTTGTGGCCGTAGTTGAGTGCCCCAGCCCCGGTGAAAAAGTCGAGGTAGGCGACGCCTTGCTCGTCATACAGATACGAGCCCCCGGCAGAGTCGAACACGGTCGGCCAGCCGCGGCAGTAGCTGCGGACCTCCGACTCCAGGGTCTCGAAGATGTTCGGATCAGGCTGATCGATCCCGTGATGACGGTCCATTGCACATCCTTGGGGCGCAGAGGAGTTGAGCCGGGCTCGACGGGCTTCTGTGGGCAGGCCGGGCGGTGGCCGGGCCTGGCCGGCGTGCCGTTTCAGCCCGCGGTCCTGGGACCGGGTCGAGCGCGGTCCTTCACACCGCGGCCGCGAGATAGCGCAGCAACGCCAGGTTCGGGCGGACGACGGTCCGGCCCGGTGCCCGGCTCCTGGCGGCCAGGATCTCCCGCAGGAGAGCCTCCCTCTGGTGCAGTGCTCCCGGACGGCCGACGAGGATCCGCCGCCAGGTGCGTGGGGCCTCGTACGGTCCCCTGGTCCCGGAACGGTATGCCGCCCGGCAGTTGAGGATGACGCTGCCGCCCTCCCCAGGGGACAGCCGGGAGAGGTCGACGCGGACAGAGGTCTCGGGGAAGACCACCGTCACGGTGTTCCGGTCGCACACGACCTGGAGGGCCTGGGCCAGTCGCAAGTCCCCGATGATCAGGACGAATCGGAGTGCGAGGCCCTGCCGGTTCAGGGCGGTCCACTCCTGGTTCTGCTGCGTCGGGCGGGCTTGACGGCGTGAAATGCCTATGTCGGTCATGGTCAGCTCTCTCCTGACTTCGGTCCGCCGGGCGTTGTTCCGCAGTGGGCAGATGTCTCCTGGAGCGGGCCGGCCATATCCGTCTTGTCACCGGGACGCCCTGGCGGGTCCGGCGCCCGCGATGAGGGCGGTGCGACCGCTCGCGCACACCCTGGGCTCTCCGATCGGCTTGTCCGGCCCGTCCTGGCCGGAAGGCGGCGCCCTCCGGCCAGGACAACTCGCTGCCGGAGGCCGGGATCAGCTCCCGGTCCCGGCGGACCGCGTCACGTCTCCAGGCAGAACTCGTCGATCGGGTAGCCGACGTGCCGGTCCTGCTCGGGCAGATAGCCGAGCACCTTGTCACCGGGCTTGAGCTCGGTGCTGTTGAGGACCGTCCCGCCGGGGCCGAGGACCCGGACGTGCCAGTCGTCCTGCAGGATCAGATTGACCGTGCGGCCGTCGGAGGAGACCGCGTCGACGGACAGCAGGGGGCGGGACTCGATCTTGACCCGGCCTACTGTGACCAGTCGGGTCCTGCCGTGAATGTCCACCGCGGTGACCTTGCTGCCCGACTTCAACTCGCTGAGATAGCTGGTGCGTTGGTCACTTGCGAGAGTGTACGAATGGATGGCCCCGGCGTTGACCCGGAAAGGGCGGGTCGGCATGTACGGCAGCGGGTGTGTCTCGCTGACGCAGAGGATCATGCCCTTGGAGTGCGAGCCGACCAGGATTCCTTCGTCCTTGCGGAAGTACGCGGTGGTGTCCACGCAGGCTCGCTCGCCCATGCCCACGTGGGCGGTGGCCGTGACTTCCAGTTCGACGAGGGTCAGATCGGGGATGCCCGTTTCGGCGGTCTGTTTGAGCGCCGTGGTTTCACCGACACGCGACGGGGCCAACAGCACGCCGTCGGAGCCGAGTTCGAGGACCCCGAAGATGATCTCCGCTTCCTCCACGTCCTGCGCGACGGTGATCAGGCTGCCTTTCGCCCCTGAGGCCGCGGCGATCACGATCTCCAGGGGGATTTTCGTGGGATCCCGGAACAGCAGCAGGCTCCACTGGTCGGTCCGGCCGGACCGGCAGGCGTCCTCCAGCGTTGTCGCGTCCACGATCTCCACGAACCGGCCGAACTCGATGTCCGGGTACCGGGCCGACAGTTCGGCTGGGTCGCCGTGCTTGGCCGGGTCGACCACAACCACGTCGGCGGTGCCGAAGTCTTCGGGCAGTGGCTGCCCCTGGGGGAAAAGGATCTTCTTCACCGTCGGCGGAAGAGGGGCCAGGTCCACCGGGTCGGCGGCGACAATGCCGTCCACCCTGGCGTGAATCGCTTCCTGGACGATGGCCTCCTTGGCGGAGCCGACGTTGCGGATGTCGATCCAGCTGAGCTTCACTTCACACCTGCCATGAGTGAGGAGGAGAGGGGAACGGGTGTCAGGCTCGGGCCGTGCACGATGTCCACGAGCTCCCGGACCAGCCGTTCGGGAGACGGTGAGGTGAACACCCGCCGACCGATCGCGACGCCCCGGCAACCGGCGGCCAGTGCCGTACGGGCGAAGTCGGGAAGGCTCTCACGGCTGTCGGAACCGCCGGCGACGAGGACCGGCACGGGGGAAGCGGCGACCGCGTCGGCCATACCGTCCACGGGCCGGGCGAAGACCGTCTTCACCAGATCGGCGCCGAGCTCGGCCGCCACGGTGATCACATGGGCCACCTGCTCGGGGGTCGCAGGACCGGTCAGCCTGGGGCCCCTCGGGTAGACCATGGCGAGCAGGGGCATGCCCCACCGGTCGCAGGCGGCGGCGACCATGGCCAGGTCTGCGAGCTGGACCGACTCGGTGTCGGATCCGATGTTCACATGGACACTGACGCCATCTGCTCCCAGCCGCAGGGCTTCTTCCACTCCCCCGACCAGGACCTTGGCGTCGTTGTCCGGGCCGTGCACCGTGCTGGCACTGAGGTGGATGATGAGCGAACAGGTGGCGAACAACTGGGGGTCGAGCGATCTGGCCCTGCCCTTGTGCACGATGATGCCGTCCGCTCCGCCGCCGACGATGTCGCGGACCAGATGACGAAAGCCGGCGGCTGCGGCAATGGGGCCGTCCGATAGCGAGTGGTCCAAAGGCACCAGCACGAGTCGCCCGTCACCGCAACCGGACAATCTGGCAAAACGTAAAGATTTTCCTGTCAATGTGGCGTTCGCCATCCTTGCTCCTTCGGGTCGGAGGTTCAGCGGAGGCGGAGGTTATTCGGGATGCGTCGGCGGAAGCCTCGCAAAGC